>JAWCKT010000131.1:0-2530 GCA_038851515.1 Hadarchaeum sp. (SeqCode) | reverse complement strand
TTCTGAAGGGCAAACCTAAGCTCTGAACCTGGTTAACCGGAAATCTCAACATCGCGATTCGGCTACTAACGTTTCGATGACCCAACCCGTTTGTTCAAATTGCTCATGGTTGCCTCACTGACCAATCTTCCTGCAACTTGATGGTGCCCTCACTCGCCAAAGAGTTTCCTAACGGCTGGGAACATCTCCGCCACTTGTTCTTTAGCTATCTCCTGATACAAGCTGTACATGATGCCCACGGTTAAGAGGATACCTGTCCCGCTACCCAGTGCGCCCAGAAAGTCCGCCCCGGCTGAGAGGAACCCTACAAAGGCGCCACCGAGTAGAGCCGCGGTTATGATGTAACGACTCAGCACCCATTCCATGACTCTCACATCACGCCTAAATCCTGGAATCAACATGCCGGATTGATCAAGTTGTTTCGCCACATCTCCTGGGCCCATCCCAGTCATATGCACCCAGAGATAAGCGAAACCCATGCTGGCGAGAACTAATATCGCCATATAGATGACGGCCCGAATTGGATCGGAGGCTACCTGAGCTAGGCCATTCGGAGCATCCGTGTAGTAGGAAAGCCAAGGCGCATGAAGAATGGCGGCAAATATCTTTAGGTTGGCAAAAACCGTCATGGCCAAGATGACCGGAATATTCGAGGTGTAGAGGAACCTTATCGGGTAGCGTCCCCTGACCCCGCCAAACCGACCGTATGCCAGCGGAATCTCTATTCTCATGCTTTCGGCATAAACTACTATGAAAAATATAAGAATTGTCGCTATCAGTCCCATCATATTAGGCAAATGGGGTCTGAAGAAATCACCGATGACATCGCCGTTGCTGATCACTGTGCCTATCAAATTAGGGATGACGCCAGTGGCTGGGTTTAAGGCCTCCCAGACCACAGTCATGGCAACACCGCCAGCTATGAACAAACTGACCCCGCTGCCAAAACCATATTTTGAGACTACTTCATCCAAGTAGATCACCACGATGGCTCCCAGTGTCAGCTGCAGAACCAGCAGAATTCCCGCCGGACTCAACAATCCCACACTCTTCCCATAGTTACCAGCTAGTACCAACATCGCGCCCTCAAAAATGGCCATAATGATTGCCAAAAATTTCTGGACACCGGTGAAGAGGGCACGGTCTCCACTGTCGGATAAATTCAAACCTATTATCTTGCTGCCTACTAAAAGCTGCATAACTATTCCCGCCGTAACAATTGGCCCAATACCTAATTCCATCAAGCTGCCAGCATGACTTGCCAAAACATACCTAAGCTGACCAAAGAAATTTTGTGCTCCGGCATCCCAGACCCCATTTCCGTTCAAATCGGTAAAGGGCTCTAAGGCCGTTTCACCTGGATCCATCACCCCATTGCCATTGGCATCAATAAAGTCAAAGACTCCATTACCATTGGTGTCCACGAACGGCTCCCGCTGAGCTATGCCGTAGAGGGGGATCTGAGACATCAAGAAGAAAATAATTAGGGCCACTCCAGTCCAGATGAACCTCTCCTTAAAAGGAACCCTTCTTTTAGGAACTGCAACTTCGGGCAAACGGCGGACAATTGAATCTAATGCATAAAGCTTCGAGCGCGGCTTCTCCGTTTCCCCATCCATCGCTTTCACCCAGCGATAGCCTTGCCACCAGCTTCCTCAAGCTTTCGCTTAGCCGAGTCGACAAATGATTTTGCCACAACCTCAAGCTGATGTGTCACGCGGCCACCGCCCAGGACCTTGTCAACTCCGAGCTTGTTCAAATCCACCAAAAATCTATCTCCCTCTTTCTTGGCCACGCCCATCCCAACTAATCTATCCAAATTTTCGTCGATTTCGCCGACGTTTATGGCGGTTACCCCGCGACGCACAGCCTCCGGTCGGGTGAAGCCGTGTTTGCCAAAATAATCCGGCATGTATCTAATAATATAAGACCATTTGTGCTTGTGTCCGCCGCTCATTCCCGTGCCGCCGCGCTCGCCGCTTCCCCTTCCTCTCTTAGAACACCCGCGGCCATAAGTGCGCCTACCTCGCTGTTTTCTAACTTTTTTACCCTTGCGAACGGTCATAGAACTCCCTCATATCATCCGCAGAATCAAATCGTTAATCTTTTCACCGCGGTAGCCCAAATCTCCGAAGTCCCTCACCGGACGTTTAGTCGATTTGTAACCCCCTGAAGGCGGGTGAAGTCTAAAAACCTTCTTGATGCCGATCTCATCCAATTTCACACTGCCATTTGTAACTGCTGCCGCCAGATCCGCCAAGCTCTGAAAATTTAGCCGAGCCTTAATCATCTCGTCGGTCAATTTCTTGTTACCGATGAGCCTGCCCCTCTTCGTCAATAATCGTTCTAAAACGTCGGCTCTTATTTCGCCCCACGTGACATAGTCCTTAACTTTTCTTACCATCCCCAAGACAGATTCATTATCATCAACTAGGACGCAATGATTGACCCGGGTCAGCCCCAGCATCTTTAATGTGTCCTTGACTTCCCGTCTAGCGTTGATATCGCTCCTGATCTTGATCACCGCAAG
>JAWCKT010000130.1:0-2578 GCA_038851515.1 Hadarchaeum sp. (SeqCode) | reverse complement strand
ATAGGTGAAATCTTTCCAGCGACAACCGATGCGGCTCTATTTATTTGTTCCGCCAATTTGCCACCTTCCCGGAAAACTTCTTCCACCTCAGGAATGAGAAGAGGGGTAGGCGCAACTGATGATAGGGCGATGCACACCCTCTTTTGGTCGGGATCAACCAGTCCAGCAACTCCAACCACGGCTAGATCCTCACCCCGTGTGCGTCCCCACTTAAGATAACAGCTCTTCGTCCCTTCTTTTGGGTTTGGTACCCGTACGGACTTGACCAATTCGTCAGGTTTGAGTGATGTACGTTTGACTCCAACGAAAAACTCACGTATAGGAATGAAGCGTTCACCAGCCCTGCTTACTACTTCCACCTCGGCATCATGAACTAGAAGCGCTGGTGCGGTATCGGAAGCCGGGGAAGCATTACAGATGTTGCCGACGAGAGTGGCACGATTTCTAAGTATCGGATCACCTAAAGATCTCGAAGCATCCCAAATTGCTCTAAATTTTTCCCTGACGATATTTGATTCAATCAACTGATTCAGAACAACCGCCGCCCCAATCCTAAGCCCATTTTCCTTGTCTTGTGATATCTCCCGCAGCTCTTCAATACCTTTGATATCGATTAAACACTTTGGTCTTATTGTCCTGTCCCTCATCAGGACCAAGAGATCGGTACCACCGGCCAGTATCTTTGCCTGACCGCCTTGTTCTGCTAGCATGTCAACCGCCTCCTGAATCGTCTTTGGTTTGAGATAATCGAATTTAAGCAGCGGCAATTTACTTCACCTCAAATCCTTTGAGCGCACTCCATATTCTCTCCCGGGTCATCGGGATCTCATGAATTTCAATACCTGTTGCATCATAAATCGCGTTGGCTATGGCTGGTGGCAGCGATATGGTAGTGTGCTCCCCCACTCCTCTGGCTCCATAAGGTGCATTACTCTGAGGATTCTCGATCAAAATAGGTACAAATTCTTCTGGAATATCTGAAGCCCTTGGTATCTTGTAATCCGTAAGGTTATTATTCAACAGAGTTCCTTTTTCATCGTAGAAGAACTCCTCGAATAGCGCCTGACCTAGCGCCTGAACTACTCCACCACATATCTGGCCTTTAATAATTGATGGA
Source organism: Hadarchaeum sp. (SeqCode) (assembly GCA_038851515.1). Taxonomy (GTDB): domain Archaea; phylum Hadarchaeota; class Hadarchaeia; order Hadarchaeales; family Hadarchaeaceae; genus Hadarchaeum. The sequence goes on along the minus strand of JAWCKT010000130.1, from coordinate 1,461 downwards.
TTCAACGCTTTCCCAAGATCCAACGCCGTGGCCACTTTGAGAACTTTTACCTCACCGGTTTCTGGGTCAACCTCGACCTCGACACCTTGGGCCCCAAAGGTCCACACAAGTGCTGGCAACCCCTGTCCAGTTTCCGGGTCCAAGTTTGTTAATCCCTCTGCAGTATAATAGCCGTAACCAAATATAGGGCCACGGATACCCCTTCCGTCTGGCAACACTCCACAGGTCGCGACCGCGCCAAGCGTCAGTCCCTTCTCAGGTTCCCTCTTTACGAAAACCCGCCCATCAGCTATCTCCAGCGAATCCTCTGGCATCCCGAGCACCTGCGCGGCCGTTGCTTTTACTTGGCGTTTTAGGTCCCTCAACGCTTGCAAAACTGCATTGCCATCCATAAAAGCACCACGACTTGCGACCGTCTGCCACGAGTAAGGGGAATAATCCGTTTCCCGCTTGCTGACGACCTTGATCCTGTCCACCGGCATCTGAAGTTCTTCTGCCGCCATCTGGACAAAAGTTGTGGTGGTGCCTTGGCCCATTTCAATCAACCCAATAGAAAGAGTAACCGTGCCGTCTTCGTTTAGCTTGGCGATTGCAGATGATGACGCAAAGGATGGCATCGCCGGAGCTTTCCAGAGCGCCGCGATCCCCTTACCGCGCAGTTTTCCGTTTACTTGTTTAGGTTCCTTTTTACCCCAACCTATCGCCTCAGCAACTGCTTTTATACAGTGATCGACTCGTCCTGCATCCTCTCGAAGCTTTTCTCCCGACGCAGTAACACATCCAGGCAAGGCGGCATTCTTGAGACGAAATTCTACCGGATCCATCCCAACCTTACGAGCCACTATATCCATCTGACGTTCAATGGCCCACAATAGCTCGGGACAGCCAAATCCACGATAAGCGGTTCCATATGGATGATTTGTGTAGACGGTATAACTATCGCACTTCACATTGGGAACTTCATAAGGGCCGGTGCAAGAATAGCCAGCGGCGCGCCCAATGTTTACGGCGTAGTCAGCATAGGCCCCAGTATCCCAGATATACTCGATCTCTTCGGCCGTTATCTTCCCATCCCGCTTGACACCGGTTTTTATGCGAGCATACATTCCCTGACGAACCGCCACGGTGCGGAATTGCTCCTCGCGGCTCATCACCAACTTCACCGGTCTTCCGCCTGCTTTTCGAGACAGCAACACAACCAGAGGCTCCCAGTGAAGCCCAGCCTTTCCACCAAATCCTCCTCCAACATAGGGCACATGCACATTAATTTTGTGGATGGGCACACCTAGGCCAACGCTTAGCAGATGTCGAACGGCAAAAGGGGACTGGGCGCTTGTCCAGACATTTATCTGCCCGTTGGGAAGCCACTGTCCAATTGAGGTGTGGGTCTCCATTTGTACGTGGTGAACTTGGGGTTGGTAAAATTCATTCTCAACGATGAGGTCGGCCTCAGCAAACCCT
>JAWCKT010000129.1:0-2582 GCA_038851515.1 Hadarchaeum sp. (SeqCode) | reverse complement strand
TCCTAGAGAGGATGAAAGGTAAGGCGGCCTTCGAGATAAAACTCGACGGGATAAGGATCCAGGTGCATAAGGATGGCGAAAAAATATACCTTTACACCAGAAGGATGGAGAACTACACCGACATGTTTCCTGACCTCGTCCCGCCGCTGACGGAGTCGCTCAAGCCCAACCGGGTGATTGTCGACGGTGAGCTGGTGGCCCGGGATAAGAAAACGGGAAAGCCGATGCCGTTTCAGGAGGTCCTCAAGCGGAGGAGGAAGTACGGTGTTGAGGAGTCGGCCGAGGCGATCCCGGTGGAGTACCATATCTTCGATGTTTTACTGGTCGAAGGCAGGACGATGCTGGATGAACCCTACACCAAGCGTCGCGAAACGCTGGAAAAAATTGTGGAGGAGATTGAGGGCAGGGTTAAGCTGGTGGAGCAGAGGGTGCTTTCCGACGCCCAAGAAATCAAGGAGTTCTGCGATTACGCGATAAAGATAGGTCATGAGGGCTTGGTCGCCAAGGATTTGCGCTCCTCCTATCGGGCCGGCCGGCGCGAGTTCCTCTGGCTGAAGCTGAAGCCCACGCTGGAGACGCTGGATCTGGTCGTCGTCGGTGCTCTCTTCGGCAAGGGTAAACGGGCCGGGGTCTTCGGTAGCTATGTGCTGGCGGCCTTGGACAGCGACACCGGAAAGTTCAAGACGGTTACCAAATGCGGCTCAGGTTACACGGACGAGGACCTGGAGGAGCTGACCAAGATGTTCAAGAAACTTCAGATCAAGGGTCCGCACGAGGATGTGGAGATCGAGATTGATTGCGACGCCTACTTCAAGCCCGAGGTGGTCTTCGAGACCGCCTACGAGGAGATTCAGGTCAGTCCGGAGGAGAAGCACACCAGTGGTATGGGGTTGAGGTTTCCGAGATTTTTAAGGGTCAGAGAGGACAGGAGACCCGAAGAGGCGACGACAGTTCAGGAGATCCAGGAGCTGTTTGAGCTGCAGGAGCGAAGGAAGGGTAAGAGGGCCTGAAAAACCCGCTATTGAATTGTCACATCGGAAAAGCCGCCAGATTTTGTTTTACTTAAGCTGCGCGATGAGAAGTTCTTCAAATTTTTCCAGAAATCTGGGGACTTCTTTCTCGTCGATCTCAGCCCCACAGGCCACAGCGTGACCGCCGCCCTCACCACCGCAAAACTCGGCAGCATCCCGTATCGCCTTGGACATGTTGAACCCCTTGAGAAAGAGCAGCTTCGAGCATCTGGCTGAAATCTTGGCGCTGCCATTGTCCCTCACCAGCCCCACCAACGGCCGATAGGGGTCACATTGACAGTTGCCTAGAGCCAAGCTGGTGATGGTTCCGACAAACATGTCCTTTATTACCCCAGTGGCATCGAAATACTGCAGATAGCCCTCAGGTCCCCTTTCAATCCCGCCTGAGGCGATAAACTCCAGACCCCTAGCGATGCTGCGTCGATGCTGTTGGAGGAGGTTGAGCATCGCTCGGTAGTATCCGCCGCGGTCTCCCTTGGCGACCTCCAGCCCGATCAGCGGTTGCTCGTGGCGGGCGGTGGAGTTTATGCAGGTCGAAAATTCCTCCGCGTCTTGGAGCATTGGCCAGTCCTTCTCCTCAGCTAATGTGTAAACCTCGCCGATGATCAGCCCCGGTACGAACCTCACCAGCTCCTCCGGAACGTACATGTAGGCGCGCGCGATCAGTTCTGAGGCCAGCCGCTGTTTTTCTCTTTCATCGAGGTCGGCGAGGCGTCGCCAGCCCCTGTCGTCTTTGAGAGGAATGTTGAGGTCCTTCAGCATGCTGATGCAGCCCGCCTGGGAGTTGCTCACTCCGGGAATGTAGGGATCAGTGAAGAACTCTAGTGATTTGAAGACCGGCCTTGAGTAGCGGCCGTAGAGCATCAGGTCTCTGCTCTTTTCAATGACACCGGATTCCACAGCTTCCTTTAGGATTTCTTGGTTGTAACCTAGGAACCTCCCCCAGGCGTTTTGGACGTCTCCGATGGCCCCGACCACCGCCAAGGCGGATAGATCCCGCCCGTTACTGTCGAGCTCCCTAGCGACCAGGTAGGCCACCCCAGAACCACTGATTTCCTGCATTCCGTCCAGACCGTGATGGTGGGCGTTCAGGTGCACCAGCTCGGGCCAGCCTTCAACTTTAACCGGGTCGTGGTGGTCGGCGATGATGACATGGTGGCCCCAGAATTTTTTCCTCAGGTTTTCCAGCTGTGAGCTTCCCAAGTCGGTGAATATGGTGAGGTCAGCAGGATCGAGATCTTCAACAACCTCTCGGTAGAGCATGCGTACGAACCTGACGTTGTGTCGGATGGTTAGTCTGTCCAGCGCCTTGGAAATAATGGCTGCTGCGGAAATGCCATCAGAATCCATGTGGGAAATTATTTCGATGGTGCGGTGGCGATTTTCCTTTATCAGTTCCGCTGCTTTTCTCGCGACTTTTAGCATAAAGATACCTTTTATCAACAAATTCTTTTATATTAGTAGGGGTGTAAATTTTGCGGTGGAAAAATTTGAACCGGTTGAGAATGTTTAACTTCTCGGTCTTCAAAAATTGCGATCGAGCAACTGTTT
>JAWCKT010000128.1:0-2712 GCA_038851515.1 Hadarchaeum sp. (SeqCode) | reverse complement strand
TAGTCAACGAGAATGATAAAGCTACCCTTCGCTACTTTAACGCTCGATTTTGAGGGTGAGATCCCTTTATCCATGTGTATCCCTAATTTTTCGCGTCCTAAAACTGTTAAGCGGCGCACATCGATTTAAGTATGTAAACATTTCTTATAATGAGGAAAAATGCCGAAATATCGATTAACGATAACAGTGAAGGAGATCAGAGGAAAATGCCCAGTTTATAAGGTAGGTGACAAAATAATTATCGACGATTTCTACATCGACGCTAGAAAATCTAAAAATATATGCATGCATGCCCTCTCCGCAATGCTCATGTTGATCTGGGCACTAGCTCATGGACATTCAGCTAAAGAGCTTGGTATCGGAGAGGAAGATGAAATCGGTTATCTACAATGCCCGGATCCCGGGCCCCCGCATACCAAAGGCGGAACGGTGCTCTTTGAGATCCAACGCGAGGCGGTCAAATGAAAGAAGTAATGATCGTCTTGGGAACGAGACCGGAAACCATCAAAATGGCGCCAGTCATTAGGGCACTGCAGGAACATGAACAACCTTTCCTACTAGTTCACAGCGGTCAGCATTATGATTACAACCTCTCAATTCAGTTTATAGATGAGTTAAATTTACCCAAGCCCGATTACCATCTAAAATTTAAGGAGAACTTTCCGGCAGCCCAAACTGGAAGAATGATGATTGGGCTCGAAAAAATTGTAAAACGTGAAAGACCAAAACTTGTGTTAATCCAAGGCGATACAAACACCATGCTCGCGGCGGCTTTAACCGCTTTTAAACAAAATGTGCCAGTTGGACATGTGGAAGCGGGACTTAGAAGCTATGACTGGCGCATGCCGGAAGAGCACAATAGGCGCATGGTCGATCACGCTTCGAAGTACCTCTTTGCCCCCACGCTTGGTGCAAAAGAGAACTTGGAGCGTGAAAACGTCTGGGGAAAAATCTTTCTGACCGGAAACACCGTGATCGACGCCGTCGTGCAGCACTTGCCGATGGCTATGAAAAAGTCCGATGTGATGACTCGCATAAAGTTCAAGGATTATATTTTGGCTACAGTTCATAGAGCCGAAAATGTCGATGATCCAAAAGTTTTAGGGAATTTTGTGGAGGTCTTCACCAAGGCCCCATTGCCCGTGGTTTTTCCTGTCCATCCGAGAACCGCCAAAAGGCTTCGCCAATATAACCTTTGGAAAAAATTGGTTTCCTCCAAAAATACCCAACTACTGCCGCCACTTGGGTATTTTGATTTTTTAATGCTTATGAAAAATTGCAAACTAATATTGACCGATTCAGGAGGATTGCAGGAGGAAGCAACCGCTCCCGCGATAAAGAAATTCGTTTTGGTCCTAAGGTTATCCACCGAGAGGCCAGAGGCTGTCGAAGCCGGGTTTGCAAAAGTAGTTGGGGTGGATAAAAAAGTCATATTGAGGTCTTTGAATAACGTCGTAGAAAATGTTCCACATTTGCCAAAAAATTCTCCTTTTGGAAACGGTAAAGCCGGAGAAAGAATAGCAAGAATCATCAGGAGGGAGCTGATTTGAAGAATGACTTAATTAAGCGAATAAAGAAAAGGAGGGCAAGAATAGCCGTCTTCGGGCTGGGGCGCGTTGGGCTGCCAACGGCGGCGATATTTGCAAATGCCGGTTTTGAGGTAATTGGGGTAGATATAAATCCAAAAGTCATCGCCACCGTTTCGAAGGGAAAGATCCCATATATAGAGCCAAACTTAAGCACCATCTTAAAAAATTCAACAAAAAAAGGCAAATTAAAAGCCACGATGGATTCTGTCGAGGCTACTAAAGATTCTGATGTAGTAATTGTGTGCGTTCAAACTCCTCTGACAAAGGACAAGAAACCAAACTTATCTTATTTGAAGAACGCGTGTAATGCCATAGCCAGAGGTCTTTTGGGTGGAAAGCTCGTGATCATCGAAAGCACCGTACCGCCAGGGACCACTCAGAAGATCATCGCACCACTGCTCGAGGGGAAAAGCGGCCTAAGATGCGGAATTGATTTTTGGCTGGCCTATTGCCCAGAAAGGATAGCGCCTGGAAAAGCCATCCAAGAGTTTGTGGAGAACCCAAGAATAGTCGGCGGCTATGACGAGAGGAGTGCGGCAATCGCCGCGGAGTTGTTTAGGACTGTAGTAAAGGGAGAAGTATTGATCACCGATTGTTTGAACGCAGAGGTGGCCAAGTTAGCTGAAAATACTTTTAGAGACGTCAACATCGCGTTCGCCAACGAGCTCGCGCTCATATGCGAACATCTGGGCGCCGATGTCATGGAAGTGATCAGATTGGCCAACACTCACCCACGAGTCAACATACATAAGCCCGGATGCGGCGTTGGCGGCCCCTGTTTACCCAAAGATCCGCATATGCTCTTGGGTGGAGCTAAGTCCATGAGTTTTAAATCGAAGATAATAGTTTCCTCGAGAGAGTTAAACGATTTCATGCCAGAGCACACCGTAGAGCTCGTGGAAAAAGCGCTTTTAAAAAATGAAAAAAACATTAAGAAGTCCAAAATAGCAATATTAGGTACCGCGTATAAGGAAGATGTGGACGATCCCAACAATAGTCCCACTAAGGACATAGTGAAGAGATTAATTACTTTAGGTGCGAAGGTATTCGTTTATGATCCATACTGTAAAGAAAGCTTTGGGGCAAAAAAAGCATTGAGTATTCCAGAGGCTGTTAAAAGAGC
>JAWCKT010000127.1:0-2750 GCA_038851515.1 Hadarchaeum sp. (SeqCode) | reverse complement strand
TAAAAAGCTGGAAGCTGACAGAAGTAAAAAAACGATAATACCCAGTATCAGAAAAGTTGTTCTCCATCCAAAATTCTCGATTAATATGCCGATAACTGGGGGGAACAAAGCCATTCCGCCGCTGAGTGCTGAAACAGCAAAGCCGGTGGCCATCCCCTTTCCTTTTTCAAACCATCTAGCAATTGCGGATACAGCCGGTACATATAGAGCACTGATGCCGAAACCAGTGATCCCGATCCAGATGCAAAGTTCAACAAGCGACGAGATCTGGCTGGAGAGCAGTAGGCCTCCACTGGTGAGAACAGCTCCAATCATTATCACTTTTCTCACCCCATAAATGTCGCTCATTCTCCCGAGCGGCAACGACATGGTTGACAGCAGGATGGAGATGGAAAAGGCCAGAGAGATGCTGGCTCTTGACCATCCAAATTCCTGTGTCAGCGGTTTGATGAAGACACCATAGCTGTAGATCAAGCCGACAACTAGCATCGAGAGAAAAGAGGCCAGAACCACGATCCAGCCGTAGAAAAGCTTTTTTTCCGCCAATGGTTTTCTATCCAATGTTGGCATCCTAAAACCTTTTAAATATATTATTCACCTTGCATCTGTTTTTACTTACCAGCAACGCCTTTTTACTTTTGGATTTGTTGCGACCTCGTCAGCTTCAGTCGAATTATCCTGCTGTTTTACTAACTATGGCGAGGTCGTTGTCGCCAAAATTTTTGAATAGTTTAGCTTAATATTGACAGCAAAGGAAATTTTGAAAACAGCTCGTTACTTTTACTGAGTACCTAGGCTGAGAAGTTAGTGATTATTTGTTCCGCAATTTTTCGATTTCTTTCTCCCCGGCGTTAAAGGCAGCAATGTTTTCTTTCAGATATTTTTTCGGCACGGTGTCTAGCATCGCCTGATAAAGTTCATCCCTAGTTAATGGAGAAATGCCCAATTTAGCCAGTGAGCCGAGCAAGACAACGCTCATGGCTCTGATGGATCCAGCCTGTTTGGCAAGATCGTAAGCATCGTAAGCGTAGACCTCTTTTCCCAGCTGCTTGAGCAGGGAAATTTCCTCTTTTAAATCCGGATATTTTTCTTTTCCCATCAAAACCGAAACAGGCAGAATTCCATTGGTGTTCATGATGACGGTCGTTTTCTTTCCGATGTAGTCAGCGGCGCGCAGAGCCTCATTGGGATCTAGGGCAATCAAGACATCAGCCTGACCCGGCGGAATGAAGGAACTATACACCTGGCTCCCCAGCCGGATCTGAACTTGGACGCTCCCCCCACGCTGCGCCATTCCCAGGGTTTCATGCATTCTTCCCCGAAGGCCCTTTCGAGTCGCTGCCTCCGCGATCACGTTGGTCAAAGTGGCTCCACCTTGCCCACCTACTCCCACAATAATACAGTTAAATTCATCACTCATGGTTGCTACCCTCCTTTATTGCTTTTACCGGGCAAACTGCCGCACAGATATGGCACCCGATGCAAACGTCTGGATTTATCTTTACTTTTCCCTCGATTGGAACTAAAGCCGAACAGGAAAGTGTTTTCACACAAGTCATGCAACCGGTGCATTTTTCATCATCGATTACTAAAGGCTTTCCAATTGCCTTCCTTCTGATGGCAGTAATGGCGCAAAGTCTGCGCAGAACTATAACTGATGGCCCGTCGTATTTGAGAGCTTCAACAAAGGCTTCAGTTGTTTTTTCTACATCGTAAGGATCGACAACCACGACGTGTTCCACTCCACAGCCCCTGGCTATTTCCTCGGCCTTCACGATCTTTGCGCTCACTCCTGTGGTAGTAAATCCAGAACCAGGTGTCGGCTGATGGCCAGTCATGGCAACTATCGAGTTGTCCATTATGGCAACCACTATTTTGGTTTGATTCCAGACGGCGTCGATTAGAGCAGGTATCCCTGCATGATAAAATGTTGAGTCACCGATTGCTGCTATTACGGGCTTTTTAATTCCGGAGCGTTCGAAGCCGTTGCCCAATCCAATGGAAGCACCCATGGCGACTTCAGTCCAACAAACATCAAACGGGGGGTTCATGCCCAGAATAGTACAGCCGATGTCTCCTGTAATTATTACATCTTCTCTGTTATACTTCAGTTTTCGCATCGCTCTGAGAATGGAGATGTATGTGCCCATGTGTGGGCAGCCAGCACAGAAGGTAATGGGTCGGCGGATTGAAAGAGATTTGGCCTTTTCGATGAGTTTTTGTCGTTCCGGGTCAATTGGCGAAACCAAGTTTTTGTTTAGGATTTTGCTCAGAGCACCTTCCACAATGGCTTGGTTGAACTCGCCCACTGGGGAAGTTGTTCCATCGATCTTACCGTACACCTTGACTTTTTTGCCCATTTCACCCAAAATCTTTAGCACATGGTCCTCAATGAGTGGTTCCAGCTCCTCTAGGATCAAGACTGTGTCAACCTTTTCAAGCAATTTTCTTATTTTTTCATCAGGTAAGGGGTTGATCACTCCTATTTTCAGTGTTGAAATTTTTAGGTTGTGCCTGATGATGGCCTCCTTCAACAGGTTCCAAGGCGCCCCCGCGGTTATGACGCCAACCTTGGAGTCAGTTAGCTCCAAAAGGTTAAATTTATCAGCGTCCTTGCCAGCTTTCTTCATATTCTCTAGTAGCATAGCGTGCTGTTCCATACACCAAGCAGGCCCTGCTTTGGTATACCTTCTTATGTTGCGGGAATAGTCGGGAACTCTGTCTATTTTTTTCACAGGTCCAAATACTAC
>JAWCKT010000126.1:0-2779 GCA_038851515.1 Hadarchaeum sp. (SeqCode) | reverse complement strand
GCTGGAACCCCAAGAAAAGTTGGAACATCGCCGTAAATGGTGGGGATGAGCATTTTTTGAAATTTTTCCATGGATTTCCTATACTTGATTTTACTCACAAAACCACGCCTTAATTTTGGGCGGTTATCATAAAAGTTTTCAGTTTTAAGCCGAATGTTTAAAGATAACTTAGTTAGAGTTAATTCTCAGGAGTGAGATTTTTATGCAACAGATAGAGGTGTCAGTAGTTTACCTGTCCTTTTTCCAGGAGCTCACAGGGACAAGAGAGGAAAGAGTGAAGGTTCAGGAGGGGATGACGCTAAGAGAGTTTCTGGAACTACTGTGCGTCAGACACGGTGAAGCCTTTAGAAAAACCATTTTTGATCCGAAGACCGGTCGTGTTTTCGGTCATAACCACATAACTCTGAACGGGCAGCTGGCCCATCTCTTGGATAAAAACCTCGGAGTTAATCTGAGAGACGGAGACCGCGTGGTTATAGCCCACGCTGTTTCTGGGGGCGGGTAGTCCCGGTTCAAAATGGAATTTTGCCCAGCTTTTCCAGCTCTTCAGCCACATAGTCCAAGGCGAGTTCTTCCAGCTTTTTCCGGGGGATAAAACCAGTTTTTGGATCCCATCCTCTCAGGTTATAGTATTCATCTAACATTTTATCCAGTTCTACCACGTGCCCCTTGCTTACACCCTCCGGGGCAGGCGTTTTCGTAAATCTTTCAGGCAGAGTGTCGTCCTCTCTGCTCAAACCTTCTCGGATATTGAAGGCCCTTTGGAGATTGACTATCCTCTCGCCAATTCTTCTCAAATCCCCTCCGTTTACCTTCATCCCGGTAGCCAGCCGCAGGATTTTAGCCATATCTTCAAAATAAATCTGCCCCGTGTACAGCGGCAGGCAGGTTCCGGAGCTTTTGCATAGCGATAAACTGTCGCAGAGGGCGCAGAGTTCCTCGCCGTCTTTTACTTCGTAGGCCTTGTATTTAGGGCTCAGCGGCTGGGCCATTTCGGGAAGATATTTTTCGCCGAACCTTGCCTTGATTGGCTCCTCCCTGCCTAGTTCGTCCAGCAACGGAAAGGCCTTGAGATGATCGCCCCCACGATTGGCAACCGCGTGAGCCAGACCCATAGATTTCTGAGCCCTGCCATCCTGTGCGGCTATTTCCAGCTTTTTCACGGTCATCAGATATTTTTCCGAGCCACGGCCAATTTTTTGTGCCGCCCTGTAGCTACCCTCGGCTAGGAGGGCGCCAAATCCCTCTCTGTGAGCAATTTTAGGAATCAGCTTAATCACTGCCTCGTGGTTACCCCAATTCAGCTCTATGCCATCGGTGTCCTCTTTGGTGAGAATGCCATTTTCGTAGCATTCCATGGCCCAAGATATAGTTCCTCCAGTGGAGATGGTATCTAAGCCCAGCTCATCGCAAAGCTCGTTAGCATAGATAATCGCATCCAAGTTTTTGATCCCCAACCTAGCGCCTAATGCTGATAGGGTTTCATACTCTGGCTGTTTATCATATATTCCAGCGTAAGGCGGGTTTTTGACACGAACCGGTTTTTCGCAGGTGGCCCAGCAACCGAACCCGCCCCGATCCTTTATCCGGTACTCCTTTCTGATCCTTTCCCCGCCGATTTCCTTGGCGAAGGGAAATACACCGGTTTGAAAGTTCCTTACAGGCCACCGAGCGATCTCGTTCATCAGCTCCACAAGAATGGGAGTGCCGAATTTTATCCTGTCGAGAATGTAAAAGTCGTTCTTATAAACTTCGATAATACTTTTCATGAATTCATAAAACTCTACTGGATTTTCCGTTTTCACATCTTTTGTGCCTCTAACCGCAACGGCTTTTAAGTTCTTAGATCCCATCACAGTGCCGAGCCCGCAACGAGCCGCGGCCCTTCTCTGGCTGATAATTGAGGCATACTTGACTAGATTTTCGCCAGCGGGTCCGCAGCAAGCAACTTGAATTCTGTAGTCACCAAGGTCCTTTCTTATTATCTCCTCAGCTTCGCCGGTGGTCTTGCTCCAGATATCTTCAGCGTCCATGATCTTGACGTTGTCATCGTCAATCCAGAGATAAACAGGGCTACTGGCTTTTCCTTGAAAGACGATGGCGTCGTAACCAGCAAACTTTAGTTCCGGACCCCAGTGGCCGCAGCAGCTGGAGTCGCCGTAAATCCCGGTAAGCGGGGACTTGGCGCCGACCTCAAATCTGCAGCTGACTGGCCAGCCCGTGCCGCAAAGTGGTCCCACGGCAAAGATGAGCCGGTTTTCAGGGGAGAGGGGATCGATAGCTGGGCCGACTTCATCCCACAAAATCTTGGTGATGAATCCCGCACCACCGAGAAAGCTTTCGGCAAGTCCAGCATCCAAAGTCTGCTTGGTGACCACTTTGTTCGTCAGGTCCACCCGGATTATTTTTCCCGCATAGGCTTTGTACTTAAAGCTCATTTTTTTCCTCCGTTATCTCCTTAAGTTTCAGCGCACGTTTTATTCCTGTTTCATAGGCAATGTTGTTAGGATCAACAAATCTCAACTTCCTCGGGGGGCAGTGTTTCACGCAATTTCCGCACTGATCGCACTTTATCGCTGTTCCCTTGTCCGGGTGGAGCCAGATAGCGCCGAAGGGACATTCTTGAACGCAGACGCCGCAGCCGATGCACTTTTGGGAGTCCACCACCCACACCCGGCCTCTTCTTTCTATGGCGTCCACCGGGCAGCTTTGGGCGCAGGGCGCGTTCTCACATTGCCTGCAGACGATTGGGTTGTCGTAGGTGGCACCGATCCTGACG
>JAWCKT010000125.1:0-2842 GCA_038851515.1 Hadarchaeum sp. (SeqCode) | reverse complement strand
TTGTGAACTTCGGCCCAAACATTTACTTAATCTCCTTAAGATAATCTTGGATCCTCCTCTCAACTTCCTCGATCTCAGTTTCAATTCTGAGTAGTTCTTCCCACTCCTTCTCCACATCTATCTCCTCGACCTTTTCCTCCGGGAAGGCGTAGAGCGTGACGTTGAGGTTGTAATCGTTTTCTTTTACCTCATCCAAAGAGATAACCCTCGCAAAACCGTCCGCATCTTTAAAATTCCTGTAGGCTTCCGCGATCTTCTTTATGTGACCATCGCCGAGCCGGTTCAGCTTCCTGACCTCCGGATGCTGCTCATACTCCAAGCTGGCATTGATGAACAATATTTTATTTTTTCTACTCGCAGGCTTGTGCTTGTTGAAGATCAGAATCGCCCCTGGAGCGCCGGTGTTGTAGAAGAGCTTCTCGGGCAGGAGGATGACGCACTCGAGCAGGTCGTCCTTCAACACCCCCTCCCTGATGCTCCGCTCCTTCCCTCCCCTGAAGAGGCAGCCATTGTCTATGACCACGCCCACCCTGCCATTTCCGCCGTCAGCCGAGGCGAGCATGTGCTGGACCCAGGCCCAATCTGCGGACTGGTTCGGGACAAACCCGTAAACATACCGCTGCTTCCAGAATTCTCCCTTCTTCAGCACCTCCTCGCCGTAGCCGTCCTGATTCCAGGGAGGATTGGCGATGACCACGTTGAACCTCTTCAGGGAATTTCCCTCCTTGAACTTGGGATAGAGCAGGGTGTCCCCGAGGGCGAGGTCAACATCCCTGATATCGTGGATGTAGAGGTTCATCTTGCAGAGGGCATGCGTGGTCGGGTTGGCCTCCTGCCCGTAGAGGAACAGCCTCCTGGCCTCCGCCTCCCCGTGCTTCTCCCTGATGTGCTCGTAGGAGATGATCAGCATGCCCCCTGAACCGCAGGCCGGATCGTAAACAGATTCTCCGGGTCTCGGGTCCAGGATATCAACCAGCAATTTGATGACCTCTCTCGGGGTGTAGACCTCCCCCTCCTTTGCCTTCTGCGGGGCAAAGTACCTGAGAACCCACTCGTAGGCATCACCGAGGATGTCGGGCGAGACCCGGTGCAGTTTCTTGGTGCTGAAGAGCTCCACCAGCTGCCGCAGGATCTCGGCGTTCTCGGTGCTGGTGGTGAACTGGATGAAGTCGGCGCGGTCGACGACATCCTTGAGCTCGGGGTTCCTCTCGGCCAGCGTCTTCAGGCACTCGGACAGCCTCTCGGGCAGCCTGTTGACGTCCCTGCGAACGTTGTCCCAGAGAAATTCCTCAGGCAAGTCAAAATCATGGTAGACGCTGCTCTTGGCCTCCTGCCTCGCCTCCTCCTCGCTCAGGCCGTCAGCCAGAGCCTCCCGATAAGCGCTCTCGAACTCCAGCTCCCACTTGTCGCTGATCCTCTTCAGGAAAAGTAAAATCAGGATGAACTTGTAGTCGACCCTAGTCCTGATGAGGTCGGCCGCCTTCTTCAACAGCCCCTCGAGGCTCTCCCGGGTCAGCTCCTCAGTCTCCAGGCCCTCCATCAGGACTTCTTTTGTACTCTTTAGCTTGTATAACTTCTTCCTTGCGTCAGACGAGTCGGCGCGGATCTCAACCCAGCCAGACTTCCTAAGCTCGGAAAGGACCACGTTGATGCTCTTCTCGTCGTCCTTCAGAGCGGCGGCGGCTTCAAGACGAGTAAAAGGTTTGTCCCCAAATGTCCTCCAGAGCACAGCACGCCTTCTCTCCAACCAATCTTCAAGCCCAACAACCATGCTTTCATAATTAATTATCCCCCAATTATATAAGCTTTTTTATTTTAACTTATTTAATAAGCAAATTAATTATCTAATGACACCAAAGGCCCTTAAACTGGTGAAACCGCCATTGCCGATGATCACGTGATCTCGGATTTGAACTCCAATCAACTTACCGATCCTGACTAACCTTTTGGTGACCTCAACATCGGCGTCGCTTGGATAGGGACTCCCGCTGGGATGATTATGTACCAAAACTACAGAGGCGGCGGAATTCTTGAGGGCTGGCTCGAAAACATCTCTGGGCCGGAGTAGTGCCATGTCAACGGCCCCACCAGCCACTTTCTCAGAGTTGATCACAGCATTTTGGGAATCGAGGCAGATAAGCATTACCTCCTCCCTCTCAAGCGTCTGCAGCCCCCGCCCAACTAATTCAAAGACATCCTGCGGTCTAACGATGCGAACTTGACAGTTGTTCCCAGAACCCATTCGCCCGCCCGGTCTTTGCGCTGGGGTTCCTTTAAAGCGAAGACTTAAGTTACCAGCCGTTGCTCGTTAATCAGTTGACCCCATGAAAATTCTCGTGGCCTGTTATTCAAGAACCGGCACCACCAAAGTGGTGGGCGAAGCTATTGCCAGTGAACTCGGAGCTGATTTTGACCCCATCATTGACCTAAAGAAGAGAACCGGCCTGCCACCGTTCCGCTTTCTGATCGCGGGCAGAGATGCCATGAGGAAAAGAACGACGATCATCCAATTTGAGAAATCGGCGGAAGACTACGATCTGATCGTCATCGGCACTCCCGTGTGGGCCGGGAAAATTACCCCTGCTGTGCGAACGTACCTCGGTATGCAGAAGCTGGAGGGCAAGAGGGTGGCTTTCTTCTGCACGTCCGGCGGCGGGCATGAAAAGGTGTTCGCTGAGATGAGGGCGCTGGTGCCGAAGTCAGCAGTAGTGGGCACGCTCGGGATACCATCAAAGGAAGTCAAGGCTGGCGCCCACTTAGAGAGGGTAAAGGCGTTCACCCAGAGTCTGAAAAAGAATTGACATCGCAAAAAAATAATTTATTAAATCTATTCAGCTTGTTA
>JAWCKT010000124.1:0-2851 GCA_038851515.1 Hadarchaeum sp. (SeqCode) | reverse complement strand
TGCCATTCCTAGGCTCTTTTGTAAATGTTCTTCCTGTGGCCCACCAGAAGCACGAAGATTATCCTCTTATTCCAGTCCACGTCGATTATGACTCGATAATCCCCAACCCTGAGTTTATAAGCGCCTATCTCCTTCAACGCCTCCAAATGGCGCTTAGGATTCGACCTTATCCCATCCACTTTTTGAACTATCCGCATAGAAACGGACGCGTCAAGCTTTCTCAAAACTTCAATGGCCTTCTTGTCCCACCTTATTTCAAAGGTCAAAGGAATTCCCTTACCACTTTGTCATGGGGAACGTAGTTTTTCTTCATCCTTTCCCGGGCCTCGTTGATCTTCTTTACCGTTTCCTCCCTCAGCTCGGGCTCTGAAGTCAGAAGCTCCCTAAGCTCCGTTATTTCTTCCCTTAACATCTCCAGCTCCTCGTGAATTTTTTTCAAAGTGACATCGGCCACTGAACCACCATACCAGATTTAGGGCTGCAGACCTATAAAAATGGCAATTTTGCGCGATACGAAAAGGTGTTCGATGAGATGAAAGCACTAGTGCTGAAATCGGTAGTCGTGAGGCGCTCGGAATACTGAAGTAAGTCAAGGACGGCGCCTACTTGGAGAGGGTAAAGGCGTTCGCCGAGAGCCTGAAAAAGAATTGACATCGCAAAAAAATAATTTATTAAATCTATTCAGCTTGTTAACGCTTCAGCACGCGCCAAGTCCGCACAACCTCAGCAACCGCAGGCCTGCCCTCGACGAAGATTTCCATCGCGCGGTGCCTAGAACTCCACTGGATCAGCCGGGGTTTGGAGATACGTCTGCCCACGCATCTTATCTTCTCGGCCTCTATCCTATCGCTCGGGCTCAACCCAGCCCTCCTCCCACATCTCCAGTAAAACTTTGTTGACCAATTGGAAGTCGATTCGCAGGGCATCGCTAATCTCGTCTGCTCTCACGCTGGCTTTACCCCTGAGATATCTTTGTATCTCCTCCTTGGCCTGTCTCTTTGTCAACTTGCGATAAGACACGACCTCTAGGCCCCGAAGCTCCTCCGCGTAGCGCTTTATGGCCTCTCGGACTGCCTCCGCCTTAGAGATCCTAAGTTTCTCCGTGATGGTATTTAACTCCTTAAAACATTCGGTGAGATCAACAGGATAAACCACTCTGCCACCTTTCATTAAAATCCCGTTGTTGTATAATTTGTATAAACTAGTATAATAATGTTCTGATCCCTCGTCTGTCCTTTCCATTAACAATCACTCGATTCATTATTCGGTGGTGAATTTTTATAAAGAGGTAATTTTATTGCCAAAACCAGCTCTTTTTTAAGCAGCTTGTGCTGGCGTTGCTACTTCACCAGTGGAGATTGGCGCCTCAGCCGCTGTAATGGTTGGCTCTTGCCTCCGCTTCCACTTTTTCTGTCTCTTCTTCTTCCTCTCGCGCCAGTCGGGCTTCTTCCAGCGATATTTTCTCAGACTCATCCAACCACCGATGAACTCAACCCACCTGTTCAAGATATTAAACCCTCAGCCCTATTAAATCGATTTCCAACGCTCCAAATCACCAACCAAGCTAAAGTTAATACGCGGCATAATAGATAGTCAATCGAGACTATGGAAAAAATCACCACCATCAAGATCAGGGAGATGAAGGACAGTGGGGAAAAAATAGTCATGCTGGCGACCTACGACTACCTGACGGCGAAAATGGTCGACGAGGCCGGCGCCGACGCCATCTTGGTGGGTGACTCGCTGGCCAATGTGGTCATGGGCCATCGTGACACGCTCTCGGTCGGAATGGAGGAGATGCTCCACCACACGAGGGCCGTGGCCAGCGGGGTTAAACGAGCGCTAGTAGTCGGCGACATGCCATTCATGTCCTACCAAGCGAGCACCGAGGACGCCATCCGGAACGCAGGCCGTTTTCTGAAGGAAGGCCACGCTGAAGCTGTGAAAGTCGAAGGAGGCCACAAGATGATAAGAAGAATCGAGGCCATCATCGACTCCGGGATTCCGGTGATGGGCCACCTCGGCCTGACCCCACAGTGGGTGCACCAGTTCGGCGGCTACCGCGTCAGGGGCAAGACCTGGTCCGCCGCCCGCGCCATCCTCGAGGATGCCAAAAGGCTAGAACAGGCCGGCGTCTTCAGCCTAGTGCTCGAGGCCATGCCCTGGCAGCTGGCCAAGCTGATCACGGAAAAGCTGGAGATCCCAACGATTGGAATCGGCGCCGGACCCTACTGCGACGGTCAAGTTCTGGTCCTGCACGACCTCATCGGCTTAACCGGGCCAAACCTCCCCAAGTTCGTCAGGCGCTACGCCGAGGTCGATAAAGAAATCATGAAAGCGCTGGAAAACTTCAGGCGCGACGTCAAGTCGGGCAAGTTCCCGACGCTGGCGCAGAGCTACGAGATGCCTCCCGAGGAGATGCGCAAGTTAATCCGGGGTTTCAGGCAGAAAAGATGAGTTTTAAGCACCTTTAAATATTGAAAATAAGAGGATAAAAGCGACTGAACGGAGGTGTAAAAATGGCTTATGTAGTTAAGTCCGCGGTGAGGGAACTCCTCAAGGGAATGAGAGCCAGCGACGACTTCTTCAAAGCACTGGACGCGGTAGTGGCCGCAAGCTGCAAAAAGGCAATCGAGCGTGCCAAGGGTAACGGCAGGAAGACCCTCAGAGGAATAGACCTCTAAACCGAAAATTTTTGGTGGCGGCTGTGGCTGCCACTGCTTTTAATTTTGTTCAACCTTTTACTCTGTCTATCTTTCTTCTTCCCAGCGCCTGCAGATACTCCACCTCAACGCCTTCCTTGACGTCACCGCGGAGGTTAATGGGTATGGGCAGTTCGAAGGTCTCGTAG
>JAWCKT010000123.1:0-2912 GCA_038851515.1 Hadarchaeum sp. (SeqCode) | reverse complement strand
TCGTGAAGGGAAGAACTCCCATCCGTGTGGTGGTTGATGGAATGGCGAGGATTCCCCCAAACGCTAAAATCCTGGACAACTCAGCCAGAACAATCGTGGCTGTTTCCAAGACAGCGGACAAAGAAAAGATCGAAAGGCTGCGCCGGGCCGGGGCCGAAGTGATCTCGTTCGAGGGAGGAAACATTGACCTGCGCCTGCTCCTTGAAGAACTCTACCGCCGCGGTATCAGGAAACTGCTGCTGGAGGGCGGCTCAACGCTGAACTGGAACATGATCTCACAGGGGCTGGTTAACGAAATTCAAGTTACCATTGCACCCAGAATAGTCGGCGGGGTAGCGGCGAAAACGTTGGTCGGGGGCACCGGTTTCAGTAGGGTGAAAGAAGGCGTCAGGCTCAAGCTTTCCAAGGTATCCAAGGTCGGCAGCGACGTTCTGCTTGTCTACCGGGCTACGGGTGCCAAGCGTGATTAAGAGAATTGGTAACCTTATTACCATCGTCGGCGTCGCTCATGTCCTGCCGAGAAGCATCGAGGAGGCCCAGCAAGTGATCGCCTCTGAGCGCCCCGAGATCGTTGCCGTGGAACTGGATCCCGCCCGTTATCTGGCGCTGACTCGTGGCGCCAGAACTAAAATTTCCGACCTCTGGCGCGCTGGCCCTAGCGTCTGGCTGCTAACCGCGTTAATCATCCTCCTTCAGGGAAAATTCTCCCGTCAGACGGGAGTGGAGGCTGGGGAGGAGATGCTCGCCGCGGTTCAGAAGGCCAAAGAAATTGGTGCGCAGGTGCATCTCATCGACAGAGACATCGGAATCACCCTCAACAGGCTCCTATGGGGGATGCCGACTCGAGAGAAGCTCAGGCTCTTCGGGAACCTGATTGTCAGCCTGCTCCCATTGGGAAAAGGTTTTGAGTTGAGTCGACTCACCGAAGAGCAAGTGGTAGAAAATCTGCTGCAGGAGTTCAGGGAGCTCTCGCCGAGGGCCTACGAGGTCCTGATCTCGGAGAGGGACCGCCACATGGCAATGAGGCTGGCGGAATTTCTGCTCTCGGGAAAGAGAGTAGTCTGCGTGGTAGGAGCTGGCCATGTGCCTGGCGTTTGGGAGGAGCTGAACCGATTGATGGCCGGCAAGTGGCGACTGAACCTAGAATACTCGGCTGGTTGAAGAACTCGAGTAAATTGCTCTTAACTTCCGTGAATAGCTCGCTAGTTTTTCGCTTATTAACTAAATTGCGCCAAAGGCAGGAGGGATGACACACGTGTGTCATATTTAATTATCTGTGATATCCGGAAGTCAGACGGCGCAACAAGGTTGCGGGTCAACAGGCACCTTAGAAAGTTGGTAGCTATCAAACCGCAACACTCGACGTGGGAGTTTAGTAATCACACCGAGTTACAGAAAATTACTAACACGATAAAATCGTCCGGCTGAAAGGCGATCGTTTAAAAAAACAAGTTGTGCACTGATAATTCCATTATGATACACGTGTATCACCCCCGCTAATTTACTACCCGTGGATTATCTGGAAAATTGTGTCAAAACTATTTTAAGCCATATGGAGCTAAACTGGTGTATAGGATTTATAAAGGGTTGACTAAAATATCGTGGAGATGAGCAAGTGGATCAAAGCATTGTAGAAAAACTGAAGACAATGTTAGGAGTTCGCGTGGAGAAAGTCGAGGAACAAGAGGGGCAGCTTCTGGTCTACGTCCCCAAGGGCCAAGCCGCCAGGGCGATAGGCTCGGGCGGCGCCGTGGTTCGGTCCGCGGAACTTGTCCTAAACAAGAAGCTGGCGATAAAGGAGCTCTGAGCTGAGGCTCGAAAGCCCTTTAAAATCCCGGGGCGAAATAACCTTGAGGTGAGCTCGTGGTACAGGCATACATTTTGGTAACCGCGGCCATTGGGAAGGTAAAGCAGGTGGCCAAGGAGATAAAGAAGCTGCAAGACGTAAAAAATGTCCATGTCGTCACCGGGCCCTACGACATTATCGTTCACGTTGATACCAGCAGCATGGACACCCTGAGCAGGGCGGTGGTCGAGGGCATCCACAAGATAAAGGGCGTGGTCGACACTAACACCGCTATCGTCATCGATGTCTGACCTTCCTGCAGAATGATTCAACCGCTTTGCCCCATTTTTACAACCTTATTTTATTAACCTAGTATGAATTCGCCATCTAATCGCATTGAAAGAATGGTAGCCCCGCCCGGATTCTCGTCGACGCCGTCGATTTCGAACCGGGGTCAGCGGGTCCAGATTGCGGCCTGCTGGTGCCCGCCAGGATTGACCGATGGGCCCCACCTTTTGCGGGTCTACCCCACGGGGCTACAAGATTACTAACTCAAAAGGATAAAAATACCTTGAGATTGCTTCCCTTAAACACCAATTGTTTAACCCCGTCAATGTTCCTGAAGACGGCTCCGAAACTGTCTAAATAGTGCTTTACCTAGTGAAAGCGGTGGTTGCCTGCACGAATGGGCTTTAGCCGAGGCCGTCGTCTCCACCATGCTCGCGGTGGCCAAGGAGAAGGGTGCCAAGATGGTTTCCGAGGCAAAGATAAAGCTGGGAAGACTGCAAAACATCGACACCGAGATCTTCAACCATGCCCTCCGGGAGCTGACCAAGGGCACCTTGCTGGAGAAAACCGAAATCAAGTTGGAGATGGATGAATCACGCTTCAGATGTCGGGCCTGCGGGCTCGAGTGGAACTTGGACCCCAGCGAGGTTGGATCCGACGAGTCAGAAGCCATCCACTTCGTCCCCGACTTGGCCCACGCTTTTATCCGCTGTCCTCGTTGTCGCAGCCCCGATTTTGAGGTAACCGGAGGAAGGGGAGTATGGGTAGACTACATCAGAGTCTCAACGTAAAAGTGCCGGACCCGCGGCTCGCCGTTATCGACAAACGGCTCAGTGGA
>JAWCKT010000122.1:0-2959 GCA_038851515.1 Hadarchaeum sp. (SeqCode) | reverse complement strand
TAAGATTATCAACAGAGAAAAAAGGGAAACCTGGGAAAAATTTGGTGCCAAGGATCTCAGGGAAATCTCTCGCAGTGAGATCAAAAAGATTTTAAGAGAGCACCAACCCGAACCGCTTGACCCAGCTGTGGAGGCGGAGCTAAAGAAAATCATTGAGGAAATAGAGAAAAGATCACGCGGTAATGTCTGATATTTAAGAAATTTCTAATTGGTGGGTTCTTAGAATTTTAGGTGCGTTAATTTTTTAGAATAATTAACCTTTTATTTTGAAGTTTCAGTTGTGGTATGGAGGAAAATATGCCGGTTCCACCATGGAGAATAAATGAGGTCCTAGAAAGGTCTGAAACGGGACCTATTTGTATGGAAAGGGATTTTGACACAAAGATTCTCTTCACCAATCTTAAGCGGGTGATAAAAGAACATGACATTAAGTTTGATCCCGAAACGATTATACCCACGGACGAAACGCTTGCCGACGATGTTTGGGAAGCAGCTCTAGATCTTTATCTTACTGTTGGGACGCTTTGTATAAACACGCACAGGCGGATTCTATTTACTGAGCGGGAGATCAAAGAGGCCATGAAAGCCTTTCCAGGTGAGATAACAGTTGGTTATGGTAAAGATGCAAGAAAAATGTCCCACCGAAAAGTTGAGGACAGAAAGAGGCCCTTCTGCTTGTTCAGCCCGGATATCACTTATGATGAGGACCTTTTTGTTCCCGTTGCCATGGCCTATCTCCAGGAGCCTCTTGCCGACGGAGTCTGCGGCCCATTACTGGATGAAATCGAGGGGACCGATATCAAGGCAAACGCCCCCTCCGACATAAGAGGATCAGTTGCTCACGCACTGATGTTCCGCGAGGCGGCCAGAAGGGTGGGCAGACCAGGCATCTTTTTACAAGGAGTTGGCACGGCTGAGGCCGACACTGCTCAGATTGCCGTGAGCAACCAAGAGTGGGGAGAAAGGTTAACTGATGGCAGGTTTGTTCCCACAATAACCGAGCTGAAAATAGACTATTCTGCCCTCAACAGGATGATCCATTACCACCAGTATGGCTGCTTTGTTGGCTGTCTTTTTGGCCCACTTTTCGGAGGTTACTGCGGTGGAGCTGAGGGCACGGCGGTGGTCGGTGTGGCCTCCCACATCCAGGCAATGATGGTCGCCCAAGCACATTACTCGAACTATTTCCCGATGCATCTGATGTATTCTTTCAACACCTCTCGGGAATTACTCTGGGCGATTAGCGTGACTTACCAGACGCTGGCGAAGCATACTCCATTCATCTCGACCTCAAACGGTTTCGCCGCCGCCGGTCCAGCGACGCCGATGGTTCTTTACGAAGCGGCAGCGCACGGCTTGACCAGCTCGGTTTCAGGCGGGAACCTCTGGGAAATGGCCGTGGCAAGAAACAAGCACAAGAACCGCGCCACTCCGATGGAGAGCAGAATGGCCTGTGAGATAGGCTGCGCGGCCGCGGATCAGGGATTCAAGCGGGAAGATGCCAATGAGATTGTAAAGGAGATAGTCAAGAAGTACGAGGCCAACCTGACCAACGCTCCGCTGGGTAAAACCTTCCGCGAGTGCTACGATGTCAGAAAAGTGAGACCTAAAGAGGACTACGTGAAACTTTTTGAAGAAATTAAAAAAGAATTAATTCAACTTGGGGTGCCCTTCCTTTACTGAGCACCTGTTTTGGCCTTCAGTAGACCACTACAGGCTCGGGTAACCACGAAATTTCTTCGGTGCCGAAGTCCCACATGCCGACTTGGACCCACTTCCACTCGCCACCTATCTGCATTACCTTGTAGAGTCCAAAGTTACGTCCTGACCTGTCGCCGTACTCGTTCAGCGGTGACCAGCCTCCGACTCCCTGGTAGACATCGAAGACCATAGGTAGCTGAGCCATGACAGCATCGGGGTCGTATTTATCCGCGGCCATGAGCGCCAGTGCCAGAGTCCAAACGCAATCGTAACCGTTGAGTCCGTAAAGGTCTGCTGTTCTTCCCAGTCGCTTCTGCACCTCAGCCTGTATCTGCTGCATCTTTCCGCTCGGAGTTGGCATTTTCGCTGGGAAGATGCAGTCCGTCGTTGAAACCATTTCCGCAATGGTCGTGGAACCTACCACCCAGTCACAAAGGCTTGGCCCGTCGTTGGTCAACCACTTGATTCCCCAAGCCGCAGGGTTGTATGCTGCCAGCGCTTCATAGATCGCTTTACCCTCCTCGAAGCATACGATGAACCAACCCACCTTATCCGCTCCATATCTGGATTTAGCGCTGCTAACCGCTGAGTTGAGCGCGCTGACTTCGGCGCTGAACTCCGTCGCGTCAGGGTTGTATCTTATTCCTTCGTCTACCGAAATTCCAGCACCTGCAGCAGAAGTCCTAGTAGCATTAACTACGCTGTCACCCCAAGAGTCACCTCTCCAGAGTGGAATCAGATAGGTAACACCTAGATACTTTGCGAGGCTGACTAGCATTTTTCCTTCCTGAGCACTGGTCGGCATTAGTCGGTATACGTAGTCGTTAGCCACGGCTAAGTCGATAGCAGTAGATCCGTAGGATAGAAGGAGGATTTTGTTAGCGTTGGCATATGACATGGAGGCTCTGAGGTCTCCACTGGTTCCCCAGCCGCTCACGATGGTAATACCTCTGGCGTGTAAGCTCTTCAGCTTCTCTAGGGCAATGTCAGGCTTCGTTTCTGAATCCTCGACCACTAAGGACATCGTCCAGCCAGCATTTGTATCCTCTAAGTGCTTGTTTACTTCTTCAAGAGCTATTTCCGCGGTGGTCATGGCCTGTTCTCCCCAGAAGGCGTTGCCACCGGTTAAACCGTCTACCCAGCCTATCTTCACTTCACCGGAGAGACCTACGGGTGCACCTGGAGTTGCGGTAACGGTTCTGGTTGTCGTCACCGTCGCCGTGGCTCCTGGAGCTACCTCTGCGGGCTTAGCTACCCA
>JAWCKT010000121.1:0-2980 GCA_038851515.1 Hadarchaeum sp. (SeqCode) | reverse complement strand
AGAACTTGGATCCCGTCAAGAAACAGACTGCCCTGAAAAGTGCCGTTGCTCCCGGAGATCTCCCAACTCATTGCACCCCCGGACTGTCGAACCCAGCCATCTGTCGACTCGGTGTGGCTGGCGCTGTAGGAGCCAGACCAGCTTCCCTCAAGATTTCCCACCGAATTCATCACCACGCCGACCATCGCTTGGACCTCGCTCGCCACCACCCTGCCACTGGCGTTGGCGTCTCTTGCCATCCCGGCTGCCTGCACGATCTGAGCAAAGGAGGCTCCGGTATCATTCATGATCTTAACGATTTCGCTCCTGGTGAGCTTCTGGATGACGGCGTTGGCGGCTGGAGCGGCAAAAGAAGTGCCGTAGGCTGCTTGGGGGTTGGTCATCACCACCACGCTGGGGTCACCGGGCTGGCCCTGGTTTGCCTGGCCGTAAAGGCTAGTCGGACAGGTGGCAATGGCAATGGTGTCACGGAGCAGGGCCTCCCACCCAGCATTCGACCTCAGGGCGGCCAACACTGATTCTAGGGGCATGCCATTGTTTCCTCCCGACATGGTGATGAAGGTATCGTTGTAAAGATCATAAGGCAACGACTCAATCCCGCGGAGCACGTTGCTCATGAAGGCAATGCGATTGTTGATGGCCTCCTGCTGTAGTTCCGGAGGAAGGTTGGACCAGTCCGACCAGTCGCCCAGCTCGCCGTTACCGTTGGTGTCGCCACTACGGGCATCATCACGATAGCCGGCGCCTTGGGAGATGTTAATGTAGGTAGTTGTCCCGGGGTTAAAAATGGCGTTCCCCTGGGCGATAGCGTTCAGCGCCAAGATCCACTTATCACCTGGAGTCCTGCCATCAAGTCCGGTTATGTTAACGATGTCGGTGATCTCGCCTCCATTGGCTGCCGCTGTGCCGACAACGTCCCTTCCGTGCTGTCCGCTATCGACGGCGACCGGACCATGGACGTTCAGCGGCACCGGCTTAGAGGTGGTGAAGTAATCCTCGCTGATGTAGACCCCGTCCTGCTCCTGCTCCAGCGCCAAGTTGGGCATGGCATCGATGACCTGCGAGTGGGTCAGGATTGATGAAATGAAAGAGGATTCCAAGCCGACGCTGATCTGAACCAGATAATAACCGACCTGAGGAATCGCCCCAATAATGACGCCGCCATTTGATTTGATGATCTTCCCAGCATCTTCATAGGTTGCCGCCGGATCGAAGAAAACCTGAATTTGTCCGGGATATGCTAACACGCTCATCTCTCGGCCGCTGGAGTCGATGTAATTGACATTCGCCGCCGCAGGATAGGTGCCCACGTAATTTGTGGCCCCTTCCAGCACTCCCAGCACCACTGGCTGGGTGGTAGATTGAATCGTGGATGAGGTTGAGGTGGAACTGAACTGGGTCGTCGTCTGGGTTGTTGTTAACTTGGTTCCATCCATTATAGGAATCATATAAATTAAAAATGCGACGAAGACCAGCGCCATCACACCTACTAAAACTCTGCTGGCTCTCACGTTGCCTTTCCTAGGCCTAGGCCGTCCCTCAGGTATGGCCCGCTTCGATGAAACTTGTAAATTATCTGTCCTGCTGACGGCTCCTGTTTCCCCTAGATTTTCCTGGGACTTTTCCGAAGGTTTCAGCCCTCTCAAGGACGATCTGGAAAAAACCCGCGCGCCACAGTTTTGACAGAACTTCGCCCCGCCGTCGATTTCGGCACCGCACTCAGGACAATAGGACAACTTATGGCTCCGAGTGATATCACAGGGAAACTATATAAAGGTGCTTAAGACGCTGCTTGCCAAATCCTGAGAATTCGCTAATCACATTTATAGAACCAATACGCAAAGCGATGGCGGGAGTCTTTTTAGATTTTTGGCGATGGTTGCGTGAGATAAATAGACTCGGCGCCCGTAAGTTATCTCCGGGGCGAAAACCGATGCCTGCGGAGAAAATCAAGTTCAGCCTCTACGGGAGGGAGGGCCAGCTGGAGCCCCGCCGCTACTCCTCAGGAAAGACGCAGGCCGACCTGATCAAGGAAATAATCTTGGCCTTCGAGGACAACGATATCGTCTTCCTCCGGGCCACCGTGGGCAGCGGCAAGTCGGCCGTGGGGCTCAGAACGATAATGGAGTTCGGCCGCGGCATCGTCTCGGTTCCGACCAAGGTTCTCTCAGATCAGTACGCTGCCGCCTACGAGGGAGAGAAGTACTTCCTCAAGGAAGACGGCACCCGGCTGAAGATAGGAATCCTCAAGGGGCGCAGGAACTTCCGCTGCAAGTTCCAAGCTGACAAGGGTCGCAGCGTCTCCTGCGACAGCAGCTCACTTCCCTGCAAGAGGCCCGTTGACTGGAGGGGCGGCGAGCGCCGGATCGATGCCATCCAAGAGTGTCCTCATTGGGGATTCATCTTCCGCCCTGAACTGGCCAAATCGCTAAAGGAGGTAAAAAAGGTCTCCTACGCGGGGATAAGGGGCAGCTGGATCTGGTGCATGAAGGGAGACTGCCCCTACTGGAAGCAATTTCAGGCTTACGTCGATGCCGATGCCATCGTCATGAATTCAGCCAAGTGGGCGGCCGAGGTCAACGCCGGCAGGCTGCCTGAGGTATCCCTCACCGTTGTTGACGAGGCGGACTACTGGCTCGACTCATTGGCGGTGAAGGTTTCAGTCACCGAACGCACCGTCAGCTGGCTGCAGGACGTGGTCAAGAAAAGCCTTGAGTTCGCCGAGGAGGACGAAACCGGGCTCAGGGAGATGATGGAGGAGCTGCGCGATGAGTGGTCCCAGTGCCTGGCGGGCAGGGGCAATCCGCTCAGGCTCGTGCGGGCTCTGGTCGACTTATTAAATGAGACCGACGAGACCTCCGGGGATCTGCTTTGGAAGCTTGAATCGGTGCTGGAGAACCGGGGCCACGCAGAGTGGGAGATTTGGGAGAAGGGAATCCCCTATTTCGTCCCCGATCCCAAGATAGTTCTCGAGAGCATT
>JAWCKT010000120.1:0-2984 GCA_038851515.1 Hadarchaeum sp. (SeqCode) | reverse complement strand
CTTCGCTCCTTCCCGCCATCTGGCTGACCTTGGATCCAACCTCAACATCGCTGACCTTGATGATGTCATAATCATCTATTATCCCTACCATGGCGCCATTTTCGTTTATCACCGGCAGGCCTCGGAAACCCGCCAAGTCCATTATCTCAATGGCTGCCCTGATTGGTGTGCCTTCCCAGACAACGAAGACGTGCTTCCGCATGAGATCCGAAGCCGGGCGCTCTATGCCTAACTCGGCTATCGCGCGGTAAACAATGTCCCTGACCGTGATGACGCCGACGAGTTTTCCATCCTTTAAAACCGGCATCCTCCTAACCCCCGACTTTAAGAACTTCATGGCGGCTTCCTCAATGTTCTCATCAGGGGTAACAGTTGGTACCTCTCGATCAACCAGCATTGCCAGCTGGTCCTCGTCCGGGTGCTCAAAGAGCTTGCGCAACGTGACCATCCCCACGAGCTCATCAGTACCGCGCTTCACCGCTGGGACGGCGCTAACGCCTAGCTTTCTGAGCAGGTCCAAGGCATCAGAGCGTGACCCCGGAACTTCTACCCACTTGACCTCTTTGGTCATTACGTCCTTTACCTTCATGTTATCGCTTCCAGATTCAACATCATTCGCTGATGTCTTATAGTGTTTGTTTAGGTTTATCGGCTTATAATTATTTTGCCGTTAAAATAGATAGCCCTTATGTTGTCGGCACGAGCCCGGTTGACCAAACCTGCGTAAACATCGGAAAGATGGAGAAGATTGCTCTTCCGAGCTAAAATCAAAAAGGTGGCTTTCTGCCCCTCCTCGATGGGACCCCAGGGCAGGTTGAATAGATTAAGTGGTTTAATCGTGGCCGCAGCAAGCAACGACTTAGCCTCCTCAGAGCCTGCGCCGGTGTTGTCTCTGCGGAGGCATCTCCATGCGAAGGAAATCTCCTCAAACATGTCGGGCTGGCAGACCATTGCATTGTCGGTGCCGAAGAAGAATTCAGTGCCCACCTTCAAAGCCAGATTAATTGGTGGCACACCAACTCCGAGCAGGCTGTTGGAACGGGGACAAAAGATCACAGGGATCTTATTTGCTTTTAGCCTCAAAAGTTCCTCCTCGCTGCAGTGAGTAGCATGAACAACAAAAGTAAACTTGAGTTTGATAGCCCGTTCCACCTCGCTTTGGTGGTGCTTTTTTTTGAATGCCAGCGCCTCATGAGCATTCTCGGCGACATGAACTGCGAAAAATTTCTTGGCGTCACGCGCAGCTGTAGAGGCTTCCTCCAAAACCTCCCCAGAAAACGCGTCCAAACTGGGAATGCCCAGACCATCTGATATTGAAAGCAACTTCGGTATTTCCTCAACTTTGGAGAATCGGCCCAGAATGATTGAAGTTAACGGGGGCAGAGTAATCCCTCTCAGAAAATTCACACCATCGGCACCGCCCTCCCTGAAATCACAGTGGGCGAGAGTTCCGGTGGCCAGCATGTCTTGCAGTGTGGCCTTCGTGGCTCGTGACTTCTGGATTGATGTGCTTCGTTCCAACACCTGGAACTTTAAACCATGCGGCCCGACTACTTGGGGCTGATTTTTGCCAAGATAAAGCTCCTTGGCAACCGAGTCCACCACATGAGTATGGGCGTTGATGAAAGGTGGCATGACAAAGCCACCGTTTAAATTCGTCGCTCGCCTTTGCGGGGAACCATTGGAGATTTCCTTGATGACACCGTTTTCAATCACCAAGTAGCCCCGCGTTATCTCCAACTCCTTTCCCGCCAAAATCACGGCGTTCGACAATATCTCCCGGGCCAACTTATCAGCTCCAAAGGCGACTTATCCGGCATTCTCTTTATCCATTATGGCGGGATTTTCCTCCCAACCAAGGTGGAGGGCTTCCCAGCTCCTTAGTAGCTTCTACTAAGACCCTGATGTGCTCGGTCGGTGTTTCCAGCCAGAAATCACAACCAGGAGACACCATATCAACACCCTCACCAATGGCCCTACCCACCGCCTTCCTTATCTTCTCAACCGGGCCCAAATGAATCACCCAATAGGCGGGGATATTACCAATCAGCGGTAAACCTGTCCTAACCCTGTCGATCGCTTTTCTGGCCTCAGGAATGGAAGTTCGCTCGTCCACCGCGATGGCGCTGGGTCCGGACTCAGCCATCTTATCCACTATTCTCACTGCCGACCCACAGATGTTCAAAACGGTGGGCACGGACAAACGGCCGATGATCTTTTTCAGATAGGGCTTGACAAACTCATCAAAATGGTCTGGAGAGATGTTATCGTTAGAGGCGCCCATCTCGTGTAGAGTGATGACATCGGCCCCGGCTTCCTGATAGAGCCCCGCTATCTCGAGATAAACGTCCAAGACGGCGCTGCAGAGGCCATGGACTTTTTCCGGCTCCTTTATCAAGCACTTCAAAAAGGAAATAGTGTCCACCAAGTAGCTGCTCAGGCTGGTGAAAGGCGGCACCAGACAAGCGTTGACCGGAACCTTGCCAACAAATTCATCTTTAAGCAGCTTGATCGCCTCGGTTATCACCGGGACGGTCCCAGCCTTGGCAACATCCTCAGGAAATTTTAGATCAGAGATTTCTTTAACACGAAATTCCCTGATCGAGGGCCATCTTATCCTGTCCTCATGATAATCAATCACGGCGCCCAAGATCTCTGCCTCGACAACCGTGGAGAAAGGTACTGTGATGTTGTCCAAACCACACAGCCTGTGAGCGGCTGAGGAAAGCTTGGCCATCTTTACTGGGTCCCTGTGAGCGGCAGGCCAAAAAGAGCCTGTGGCCTTCATGAAATCTACCGTGGCCACGCTGGCAAAGTTGACGCAGGGAATTCTGTCGACTTCCTCCTTCTTGCCGAACAGAATTTTCATAACACTTTCGTACGAATTCATCCAACGACCTCGCAGCCATGAAATTTAGCGGATTAAACATTTAAAAACTAAATGAGGAGACGTGTTATCATCAATGATGTACATGCAAATCATA
>JAWCKT010000119.1:0-3006 GCA_038851515.1 Hadarchaeum sp. (SeqCode) | reverse complement strand
AAGACGCCCTGGACCAGCCCGCTGACGTAGACGTGAGCCCGGACTTTCATGCTCTCGTTCTAATTTATTTTCTGTAAAAATTTAGCTTTTTTAGAGGCATCAAAAATTGGCCCCGTCATCATCGCCTTAATCCGGTTTGGTGAGAAATGCTGCTTTTGTGGCCCGTTCCGGCGCTTGGGAAATTACTCACAAAATCTTCATTCTAGTGTAGGCGGCGGTTAGTGTGTGCCCATCGTCCACAGCGTTAGCCAACGCCAGTCAGGGCTAGCTGGTCTCCGCCGCCGTGATAATTTTGTCCTCAGGTTCAAAAATATCAATCGATGTCCACATTTTTCATTCATCGTTTAGCCGAGCCGAAAAATAGGATGGAGTTCTATCTTGTTGGCCCTCAAAAGAGCCCGATACTTGGACCTATCCCGTTTCCTGAGTTTCCTCTTCAGCTGTTTTAGTTCCTCCTCCAGCCATTTTCTCGACACCGTTATCGTTGGAACTCTTCTCGGCCTGCGATAGATTTTCTCCTCGTTGAAACGATAACCCCTGTTTTTTCCCTCGAGGTGGATGAAGTGAAGGTAAAAGCCAATGGCCGAGACGGGATCCGGATGGGCCTTGAACCTGTCCAGCTGCGGGTGATTTTTCCAGCCCCTAGTCCTGCCGCGCAAAACCTGTTGAGCGAGCAGCGCCTCCCTCCACAGCGCCAACAGCCCCTTGGTGTCCAGATATTTCGGGCTGACGGTCCACAGCCTCAACAGGATCACCCCTAAAGATGTCGTTACTAAAAATAAAAAATCAGCGAGTGTTTGGCAATAGGTTTAAAAACTAGGATGCCTTCACTCTAACTAATTAACGTTGTGGAGGAGTTGACGGTGGGGTTCAATCGCTGGATAGTAGTCCCCTGCGGATTCGCCATAAACCTGACGCTGGGAGTGGTCTACGCCTGGAGCGTCTTTCTCAAGCCGCTGATGAATGAGTTTGGCTGGACGACCGCAGAGACCTCGCTGGCCTTCACCATACTGCTCCTCACCTTCGCCTTTGTGATGATACCCGCCGGCCGGCTCAACGACAAGATCGGGCCCAGAAAGGTGGCCTCGGTAGGCGGCCTGCTGCTGGGGCTCGGTTTCTTCTTAGCCAGCTTCACTTCCTCCCTGCCCTGGCTTTATTTGACTTACGGGTTCATCGCAGGTGCCGGGGTCGCCCTCGCCTATGTAACTCCCATTGCCACCTGCGTCAAGTGGTTCCCGGACAAGAAAGGACTGGTCACCGGAATTATTATCTGCGGCTTCGGCCTCAGCTCGGCTTTTCTGGCTCCTCTGGCCACCTATCTGATAAGCACGATTGGCTGGAAGACCGCCTTCCAGCTGCTGGGGATAACCTTCCTCGTGGTGGCCGTCGGCGGTGCCCAAGGGCTCAGGGTGCCGCCTCAAGGGTGGTGTCCGGATGGATGGAAGGCAGCGGGGCAGGCGAAAGCCGCCTCCATCCAGGACTACACTTGGCGGCAGATGCTGGGGACGAAGAAATTCTGGATGATTTGGCTGATGTACACCTTTGGCACGACTTCTGGTCTGGGCGTCATCGGCCACGTGGCCAAGTTTGCCCAGGAGACCGGGATGGATGCCCTGCTGGCTTCGCTGGCCGTGAGCGTGCTGGCTATTTTCAACGGACTGGGCAGGATCTCTTGGGGAGGTATTTCCGACCGCATCGGCTGGGCAAAGTCAATGACGATAATGTTCATCATTCAGGCTGCGGTGATGTTCCTCCTCATCGGCACCAGTGGAGTTTCGCTCTTTTTTGCCGTGGCGGTAGTTGGCTTCTGCTTCGGCGGCAACCTGTCCATGTTTCCCTCGGCCACGGCAGATCTTTTTGGCACCAAATACTACGGCATAAATTACGGCTTTGTCTTCACCGCCTACGGCATCGGTGGCGTGCTCGGGCCCTATCTGAGCGGCTATCTCTTCGACCTCACCAAGAGCTACCTCTGGGCCTTCCAGATCGCGGGCGTTCTTTGTGCGGTTGCCGTGGTGATCTCGTTAATTTTGAGGCATAAGAGATAAACCTGGTGCAACCCTCAACGAAGACGGTCGCAGGAATTTCAAAGCGGAAGTTTTTGAATCAGCGGTTTTAAGGGAATGGAGATAATTAATGTTTTAGAGGAAGGTCATCGAGACGTTGATCAAGTTAATACCCGCCCCACATGAGAACAAATTTAGCGAGCTGGTGGCAGACTACTTGTTGAGAGATGGTTGCCTTCATCTGGGGCTTGAATTCCCTCAGGAAGTTGAAGCCCGCATAAACGAGTATGCGCGGGGCAAAACTTCCTACGATAAATTGGTGGAGCTTCTCGTCGGCGGTGATGTTATTTCTCCCTATTTCGAGCGCGGCTTCCGCCCCATCCTGCAGGCCCTCCCAGAACTCTATCAAAGGGACAAAAGTTTCAGCGCTCATTGTTACGAGGATTTTGGCCCCTACAACGATTGGGTGTTCTGCCGGGATGAACTTGTCCTAGCGCTGCTTAGTGATGAGGATTTTGCCTCGATACTGGGTCTTTACCAAAAGCTGGTAAATGAGACCAAGAGGAGGAACACAGCAATAGCGGAGAGGCTGGTTACCCTCGCCAGCAACGTGGGCACCTTGCATGTGGTCATCGGCAGACTTCATGCCCCTGATGTCGCCAGCAGGCT
The DNA here is from genome assembly GCA_038851515.1 of Hadarchaeum sp. (SeqCode). Classification (GTDB taxonomy): domain Archaea; phylum Hadarchaeota; class Hadarchaeia; order Hadarchaeales; family Hadarchaeaceae; genus Hadarchaeum. Next base: position 331 of record JAWCKT010000119.1, on the reverse strand, counting down.
GGAGAAGAAATTCGCCTTGAAGACAGTAGTTCTGGAGGACATCTATCTAACTCCGCTTGACGAGTCCCTCATCCTGCATCTTAAGGGATTGAAGTTCCAGGATGCCGAGATACTCGATTTTCTGCGCCGGCATCGGGAGCTGGCTCTGGAGGCCGAGAGAGAAGGCAGGGAAATAACCGATTTACTCCGGGATGGGGAGATCGGGAAAAAGTTTCGGTTGAAAAAATACAGCGAGCTCGTTGCCATGGGATGATTGCTTTGACTCAGTTGTAGCGGCCTTTTTAGTAGCATAGCCTATGATGAGATCGGTTAGGAATTTGTCACCTTTGCA
>JAWCKT010000118.1:0-3020 GCA_038851515.1 Hadarchaeum sp. (SeqCode) | reverse complement strand
CATTTTCCAATTGCTCGTAAACGCTGGCATCGACCTCAAAAAAGTCAACACCATTACAGAATTCTGGAACGAAGTTGATACCGCCATCGCAAAATGGCAACCGGGTCATCCCTATTACGACGCAATTTTCATTCCAGATGCTGAAATCGATCTCGCCCCAAACGGATTGACCTCAAAAATCATTGATTTAGTGATGTATCAAAAGTGCGAGGGGAGGATCATCGTCGGTGGAAGTACCCTATACTACAACTGTCAAGTCGAAGAAACTGATGGGTATCTCTGGGAATCGCTTGGGATTCTTTGGGACGATTCACCTCTAGAAATATCTGGACCACCGCTGGACAACATGCGTATACTCAACTCCGCTAGTTTCGTGACGCAAACTTACAAAAATGGAGATAATATCGAATACAATTCGAATTATGCCCAATATGTTTACACGCCCATTGACGTCTCGTGGGTAGCCGCGCGATGGGAAGATGTTCCAAACACCATCGCCGGTCCTATAAGCGGAATAATTATCCGGCCCGGTGGCTACACCCATACCCGCATGGGCCTTTTGCCCCAGCCGGCGGTGTTGTTTAACATGCGTTTTGCCCAAAGTGCTACCGACAATGAGAACCCGATGGGTACTGCTGACTGGATAACTCTGGCAAAACTTGCCCTGGGTTACGAAGAAGTCCCGGAGCTAATCAGCCTCTATGTTTGGAGGGGCCCGCCTGTGTGATGACGATGAAAACGGATTATGGGCAAAAGGGGGTCGCTCTGAGCAGTTTGGTGCTGCTGCTGATGCTGCCGGCTTTGCTGCTAGCCGCTTCCGGCCTGAAAATAATCGAAATCGGCGGGGAAACCAACTCCATCCAAATTCTAGCTGACAAAGTGTATTACACCGGAAAAGAAATATCAGAAACAATAAAGCTAATGCAGAGAAACAGAGCCCCAATCAATGACCTCAGCTTACAAATGCTCGCCGATAAATATCGTGCGGCGACTGGTTTAATTATATGTATTACCTCCGATCGATTTTATCCTCTTTGGATCCACGTAAACACCACTGGCGTTAATCATTATGCTGGAAGCAAATATTGTGTTGTTGAAAAAATTTCCGCCAATATATGGAGATATTCTTTTGAAGACTCAGATGCAGATGCCGGCGAAACTGTCGATTTTGACTATAACGAGCCTGTACTGATCATAGAAAAAATTGATGAAAATTTGAAAATAACCGTGTTGGCCTACAACAGCCATCATTCCTCGGATGTTTACTATTCAAAAGAACTATTGTGGTCTGAAGTTGGAGGCATCGGCGAGAGACATGTGGGAGAAACTGCGGAAATAGAAGAAAATTGTTTTGGACCATTTATCTTGATCTACATCGAAATCAGAGATCCCAATGATTCGGCGAGATACCTTGAAAATATCCTGCTCACGTGAAAGATGGATGTGAAAAGATGACAGGAAGTTCTAGAATTGTCCGTTTATTTTGGGAAATCGGCAATATCATACTGGGGACAGATAAACATGCTTCTACCTGCCGAACACAAGAAAACATGTTTAAAAAACCGCAGGATAAAAAAAGGCAAATAATTCCTGAAAAAATTAGAGGATTTTTTGAAAAACGCAATGCCGGCTGGCCTGAATATGTTATGTTGAAGGTGCAAATTACAATAGTGCTGCTTTTCCTTACAACCGTGATTTACTTAGTCCTATTACCAAGCGAGAATTTAATTTTTCTCACTCTGCTCTCAATCTGGAGCGGATACTTGATCTATCAAACAAAAACCCAGCTGAATCTTGCCTTTAGACAAGAATATCCTGCCTATCGTAGTTTTGTGGTAATTTGTATAACGATCAACTGGTCTCTTTTATTGCTACTTAGATTGCTACCCAAGATGTTTTCTACGAAATCTGACCTTAACCTTATCATGCCAACATTTCTCTCCTTTGTCATAATTCTCAGCGCCTTTACGGCTTTCAGGATAAAGTATGGGCGCAATTTCACCTACGGTCTGGTTGAAGAATCACGCGGCCGTTTCGCTTTGGTTCGGGTCGGTTATGATATCAGAAGTAATGTCAAGTCTGGAGTCTATCCGGTAGAAAGTTCCATCAAGGTAAGAAAAGGAGATGTAGTAAAACTAACTGTGGCCAGACCATTGCTGGGCTTAGGAGGAGCAAAAGTTAAGGAGATTACAAAAGTGGTTAGCCAACCTACATCTGCCTAAGTATCCTAATCCGCTCGGAAAGAGGTGGATGTGTTGCAAAAAGATCGTCTAGAGGGCTTCTCTTCGGATCAGTAAAGAAGAGATGCGAAATCGCCTCGGTTACCTCCATCTTGCCGGCGTTCTTTTTCATGATCTTTTCAAGAGCGGAAGCAAGCCCTTCTGGATAACGGGTGAGTTCCACTGCGCTGGCATCGGCCAAAAATTCCCTCCGCCTTGATATCATCGCCTGCACGAGCCTCGTAGCTATGGGAGCAACTACGGCCAGAATTAATCCCGCCAGTATCAAAATTGCTGCTAAGCCACCTCCACGCTCGCCCTGTCTCCTCGAACCTCCGGCAAAAAATGCCCCCCTCAATAGTAGATAGCTCAAAATGGCAGCGAATCCAACAAAAACCGCTATCATCGTCATGAAGCGAACATCATAATTTCTTATGTGCGAGATTTCGTGGGCGACAACCCCTTCCAGCTCGATACGATTGAGACTCTCCAGTGCTCCGGTAGTTACCCCAACTGCGGCATGCTGCGGGTCGCGGCCAACCGCGAAAGCGTTTATCTCCTCGTTTTCAATGATGTAAACTTTTGGCGCAGGTATGCCCGCGGCCAAGCTGAGGCCCTCCACGGTGTTTATCAGGTAGACGTGTTTCACGGGATCAGCAGGCTTGGCCCTCATGACGCTGAGCACCGCCTGATCTCCGTATCGGTAAGAGACAATTGCTTGTACAGTCATCCAGATTATCCCAAAAATAAGAATGAAAACCACAAAATCGGGAGCAAAAATATATCCTATAGTAAAAAGCA
>JAWCKT010000117.1:0-3045 GCA_038851515.1 Hadarchaeum sp. (SeqCode) | reverse complement strand
GTTGTTTATATGGGGAGAAATTGGAATTGTCCTAGCTGCTTTTTATATCTCTCAACGTTTTATTAGCCACCACTACCACAATAATGGTGATAAAGATGAAGGCGGTTGTTTTGGCGGCGGGCCTCGGTACTAGGATGAGGCCGTTAACTTTCACCAAGCCCAAGTTTCTTCTACCGGTAGCAGGAAAGCCCGCTCTGGATCACGTGATATTGCTTCTCCGCAACGCTGGGGTGAGCAGGATTGCGATGGTCGTTGGTTTCGGCAAGGACCAGATAATGGAGCGATATGGTGACGGCTCAAGCTTCGGCATTCGTATAGAGTACCTGCACCAGAAGAAGTTGCTTGGGACCGCTAACGCCGTTTCTCTGGCTGAGAATTTTGTGAATGGGGAGCGCTTTGTGGTCATGAATGGAGACACGCTAGTTGATCAAGAATCTCTAAACGTGTTCATTGCTCGCTATCATGAGCTGAGCGGTAGAAAAAACTTTTCCTGCCTTATGGGGACTATCGAGGTTGAGGATCCAGCCCAGTTTGGTATTGTTTTTGTGAAGGAAAATAAGGTAACTGAAATCGTCGAGAAGCCCAAGCGCGTGAGGAGCAGATTGGCCAACGCAGGAATATACATCTTTGACTCCAAGATATTTGACGCCATAAGGAGGACAAAAAAGTCTAAACGTGGAGAGTATGAGATTACCACCTCGATTCAGAAGATGATAGACGAGGGAGGTGAGGTCTTTACCTCACCTCTGGAATTATGGGCCGACATCGGAAGGCCTTGGGATTTGTTGGTGGCTAATGAGTACTTCCTCAGGGACCTAAAAGGGGAAATTCACGGGAAAATTGAGCATGGCGTTTATATTGAATCAAACGTCTATGTGGGTGAGGGAACAAGGATAAGGTCCGGGTCCTACATCGAGGGACCTACCTACATTGGTAAGGACTGCGACATCGGCCCCAATTGCTTCATCCGCCCCTCCACGAGCGTTGGTGATCACGTTAGAATTGGGAACGGGGTGGAGATAAAGAATAGCATAATAATGGACCACACCAACGTGGCCCATCTTTCTTATGTCGGGGACAGCATCATCGGCAGTAGATGCAATTTGGGTGCGGGTACCACTATCGCTAATCTGCGGCTTGATGAGAGCGCGGTCAAGATGAAAGTGAGCGGAAGAATCATCAACACAGGTAGAAAGAAGCTTGGGACCGTGATTGGGGACGACGTTAAGACAGGAGTTAATTCAATGATAAATCCTGGAGTCAAGATAGGCCCGAATGCCGCGGTCGGCCCTGGCGCGGTTGTCTATGAAGACGTTCAGCCAAACACACTAGTAATAGCCGAGCCGATTATCAAGAAACATAGGTGGCCCAGAAAAACCGGGTGGTAAAATGGGCGAGTATTCAGAAGAGGAATTTAGAAAAAAATATCCGAACTTGGCCAGAGAAATGGGGGGCAGAGGTAGCATCAGGATAAATGCTGTTAGAAGTACGGTAGATGAAGGGGAAAGGGCAGCCGGTCTGGGTCAAGGTTACATGCCAACTGCGGTTGATTTTATCCGCAGGTGTTCGACGGAGGAGCAAGCCTTGGAAATAATAAACTACCTTGAGGTTAGAAAGGAGATCAATGAGGATTACGCTAGGAGGCTCCGGAGACAGCTGGTTGAACAGGGGCTGGACAGCTTTGGCAGCCACAAGGAACCGGGCTACTACGAGCATGTTGCGAAGGGTTAATTGTGCTTGAACTCGGATTGGTCGGCAAGCCCAACACGGGCAAGACGACTTTTTTTAATGCTGTCACATTGGCTAACGCTCCGGTGGCCGGATATCCGTTCACCACGATTGATGCTAATGTTGGGGTAACTTACGTTCGCAGCAAATGCCCCTGCCGGGAGTTCAACTTGGTCTGCAATCCGCAGAATTCCAAGTGCATTAACGGTATCCGCCACGTACCGGTGAGGATCATCGACGTGGCCGGTTTGGTTGAAGGCGCACACATGGGAAGGGGGCTGGGGAACAGATTTCTGGACAATCTACGCATGGCGGCAGCCTTGATCCACATAATAGACGCTTCTGGGGGGACTGACGCCGAGGGAAGACCATGTCCACCTAGCACCCATGATCCTTTGAAGGACATTGATTTTCTTGAAGTTGAGATTGCTATGTGGATTAGAGGCCTGCTTTCTAAGGACTGGCCCAAGTTCGCGCGCCGAGCCAAGTACGAGAAGCTGGATTTGGTAAAAGAGATAGCTAGTCGCCTTAGCGGTTTGGGGGTTAAGTCCAGCCATGTTTCCGAGGCTTTCAAACAGGCGGCCGTGGATCAGTTCGACCCTGAAAGATGGACAGCTGATGATCTGCTTAGATTTGTGGCGGAGTTGCGGAAGGTCAGTAAGCCAATAATGATCGCGGCCAACAAATCTGATGTTCCAACCGCAGAAGCCAACATTGAGCGATTGAAAAAGCGCGGCTATATTGTCGTGCCAACCTGCTCAGAAGCTGAGTTAATCCTGAGGCGCGCGGCGGAAAAAGGTATAATTGAATATCATCCGGGAGATGCTGAGTTCAAGTTGTTAAAACCGGAAGTGCTGAACGAACAACAGAAGATGGCGTTGGAGAAGATCTCGGCGTTGCTGAAAAAGTTCGGCTCGACCGGGGTGCAACAGGTGGTCGACAAGGCAATTTACGAGCTACTAAAGCTGATCGTGGTTTACCCTGTAGATGATGAGCACAAGCTAACAGACAAAAATGGCAATATACTCCCCGACGCTTTTCTTGTTCGTAGGGGAACCACCGCGAGGGAGTTCGCTTACACCATCCATACTGATCTAGGCGAGGCCTTTCTGTATGCGATTGACGCTAGGACAAAACGTAGGCTTGGTGAGGACTACCAACTTAAGGATGGCGACATTATCAAAATAGTTTCCAGCAGGGGTCGCTAATTTTGGACTCGTGTCACGATTTTTGTATAAGTTTAACATTTGAAATTGCGGACTTAGCTAGTGTTTAACCCATTAAGATAGAGAAAACAATGGTTTGAAAAATACATTT
>JAWCKT010000116.1:1343-3047 GCA_038851515.1 Hadarchaeum sp. (SeqCode) | reverse complement strand
TTTGGAAATCCGGGACTTATCATAACCACATCACACCCGTCACATATCAGAAGAGAACATAACATTCCAGAGCGCATCATCATCCTTTGGTTATCCAAGATGGAGGTGGAAAACGCGATTTCCCCTTCGAACCTCGGAATGATCAGGGACCGAATCTCGGCATTCGTTTCGAAAAAGGATAACGCGGTCGTCATGCTCGAAGGCTTGGAATACTTGATTACGACTAATGGTTTTGATCTGACTCTGAAATTGATGCACGACATTAGGGAAATCACCGTGGTTAATCGCGCTAGGCTCATCGTTCCGGTGTCGCCGCTGGCCCTCGAGCCCAAGCAGCTGGAGATGATGAGGCGCTTCATGGAAGTAATCCAAGCTGAGGGGGAAGCTGAATGAGATTTTCAAACTGTTTAAATATCGGGATAGAAACTGAGTTTAAAAAAGAAGAAGAAACCGGCGGGCAATCTGACAAAAGGTGGTGAAAAGCAATGGTGACCTCTAGGAACTCAGCGACGATTCCACTCAATAAAAAGGTGCTCCTGATCAACGAGCTTTTGGTTAACGAATGCTCGCTCCTCCTTTACAGTCCGGGAGTGAACGTCTGGCAGTCCTTCGGCTCCTTTATCGACAGTGGCCTTGCCAATGGCGAGACCTGTCTCTACGCGTACGACGAGTCGACCAACAGACTACAGCTGGAAATGATATTCGGCGAGGCCCTGTCCAGCGGTAGATTGTTAAAGTTCCCGCTGGGCAAGGGATATCTTCCCAAGGAAATCGAGGAGCTGAGCGAAAAGCTGAAGGAGCTGTGCTCCAAATCCCGCACAGAAAAATGTCCAGCCAGAGTCTTGGTAGACTTCGGCGGTCTTCTCACCAGACACAGCTTCGGTAAAGCGTTCACTTTTCTGAAGGAACTAATGGCTAGAAAAGAGGAGTCCTTCACGCCACCTCAAGAGAGAAAAAGACAGCCGATTCTGCGCACGGCAATAGTGGCGTTCAACTTGGAATCCTTAAACGAGGAGGAGATAAAGACGCTGCTGGAAACTAGCAGAAACGTGATGATCTCCACGGTCGATGGGACAACCACCCTAGCGCTGAACTTCAGATCCCGTCGAGGCATCCCAGAGCTCGAGCTGGCCCCGAAGGAATCCCTCGAGCACTTCGTCAAGCGGCATCTGGAGACCATTGTGCTCTCCATGCTGAGCGAGCACCCGATGTGCGGCTATGATGTCATCAAAACCATCTACCAGCGCTATTACACCTCGCTCAGCCAAGGAACCGTTTACTCCCTTCTCTATTCACTTGAAGCGCGAGGTCTGGTCACGGTGATGAAAGGAGAATCAATGCGGTCCAAGATTTATGTCCTCACTGAGCAGGGGCGAGCGCTGGCGGAGAGCAGAATAAACGATTTCATCGCCGCCCAGAGGTATCTTCTTGAGTCCATCCAAAAGACCTGATTACTTAAATGTCTCGTCTCATTCGCCCTACTGGAGAAATTCAGTGACCCGCTTCATGCCACAGATTCGCTGTTCCAGTATGTCTTTGATTTTCTGCTCCATCCCTTTGACCGGGGTATAGGTACTTATCTTCGTCCCTAGCTCATGCTGTATTAGTCCTCTCTTCTCCAAATCATGTAACAATGGATAAACCGTGCCCGGGCTGAGTAACAGACCGAACTTTACATGGATTTCCTTAATGATGTCGGTGCCG
>JAWCKT010000116.1:0-1333 GCA_038851515.1 Hadarchaeum sp. (SeqCode) | reverse complement strand
ATTGATCTTCTCATTAGCAAGGCCGAAAAAAGTACTTGCTCAATTTTGACCAGTTTATGAACTAATTTGTTGCAGATGCTAGCTAGCCAAAAAATTGCTGAAGGAACATGAAGGAAGGATCAAAGAGGCTCCACTAGGTAAAAAATTCCAAGAATGCTATGACATCAAGCGAATAGTTCCGATTAAAGAATACACGGAGTTATACAAAAAAGTAAAAAAGAAAATAGTTGACCTCGGTGTGCCGATTCTTATTTAAGAGATCTAAACCTCGAAAGTAAACTGGCAAAATGTTTTTATCTATCCGCGTGTGAATTTCACCTATGTCTGAGGAAATCTCCAACATTGGACACGTAGAGTTCAATTACCCAAAAAAGTATATATTTGGAACAAACGCGGTCGACAATATTTGCCGCGAAGTTGAGCCCTTTGCCCCAAAGGGTTCAAAAATTCTGGTTGTTACTGACAAGAACCTGATGAACATAGGGCTGGTGAACAGAATTCTAAAACCACTCGAGGAGGAAAAATATACGCTGACCATTTATGATGGGGCCTCGCAGGAACCCACCATGAGCATGGTGGAAAAAGTCGCTGAAAAGGCTAGAGCTGAAAAACCGGATTTGGTCATCGGCTTTGGAGGCGGCAGTGCTCTGGATATGGCCAAATTCGCCTCTGCTGCCGTCACCAACCCAGGACCGATGAAAGATTACATCACCTACCTTCAGGACAGCATAAAGGTGCAACCGGTACCTAAGATACTCATCCCCACCACCGCAGGAACTGGTAGCGAGGCCTCGGGATACGCCGTGGTGATCGAGGAGAAGGGCTACAAAGGCTTCGTGATGAGCCCGAAAATTGTCTCGGAAGTGGCTATTGTCGACCCAACTCTCTCCCAGTCGATGCCACCGAAACTGACCGCACACACCGGACTTGATGCCCTCGCCCATGGAGTTGAGGCCGTGCTTTCCTTCACGGCCAATATGTTCTCAGACACCTACGCCTACCGTGCCGTTGAACTCGCAGCCAAACACCTGAGAAGGGCCTACCACCATGGAAAAGATCTGGTTGCGAGAGCAGGTATGGCCCTAGCAGCCACCTACGGAGGCATCGCGATAACCACGCCTGCTGCCGTTAACATTGGGCACTGCCTAGGAGAAACCATCGGTCCACGCTACCATATACCTCATGGAGCCGCCTGTGGCCTGGTCTTACCTTACATAACCAAATTCAATATCGCCGCTTGGCCAGAAAGGGTCGCCTCACTGGCAAAATTCTTCACCGATGAACCCGCGAGAGATGTGAGAAAAAGGGCACTTCAGGTTGTCGAGGGACTCAA
>JAWCKT010000115.1:0-3071 GCA_038851515.1 Hadarchaeum sp. (SeqCode) | reverse complement strand
CAGTACTCGGTTGGCCTCTGACAGCTGCGTCTCAACTCCGTCCTCAAAGTGCTCAATGACACCACCTGAGTAATACGCATCAAAAAAAAAGTCCGGAAAATCCAAATGCCGCACATCCCCAACACGAATATCCAGCAAAGGGAAAAGTTCGTTCAAACGCTTTACTGTTTCGATTGAAAAGTCAATGCCGATAACCTCGAATCCAGTGTTCGCAAAATATTTTACATACCGTCCGTCACCGCAGCCCCCTTCAAGAATTCGCATACCCGGCTTGATGTAGTTTAATATTATCTTTACCAGCACATTGTCTAACGGAGGCTCCGGGTTAAACTGAGTCCAGCTTTTTTGCCAAGTGTTGTCCCAGAATGATTGGCCCTCTCCATACTCATCTGCCAGGTAACGTTTTCGCATCTCGCTTGCATCTCCCGCTACGTGAGCGCACTAAACCATAAAAGTTGAGTGTTTCAAGAACGCATCTATCCACCGAAAACTTTTCGAGTACGGCTTGCTGTGCGTCAAGGCCCATCTGTTTAGCGGCTTCCCGATCGATAAGCAGCGCCTTCACTTTTTCTGCTACATCTGCCGGATCTTGCGGGTCAGCCAGTAGACCCGTGACGCCGTGATCTACTACCTCCGGACCTACATGACACCGGCTGTAAACAACTGGCGTACCCATGGCCATCGCCTCCAATACCACAAGGCCCAGAGATTCAGCTCGACTCGGAAATACAAAGACTTCGGCCTTTCGCATCAAGGACAACAAAACATCCCTCGGAACAAATCCTGTAAAATGGACCCTTGGAACAAGGCCATCACCAACGATTTCACGAATTCGCTGGTCAAGGGGCTCTCCATCCTCAGTACCGATACTACCGGCATATACGAGGTGAAGCTCACGGTCCGCTGCCAGAAACTCCCGCGCCGCGTAAGCAGTAACGAGTGCCCCCTTTCGAGCGCTGACCGCTCCTGCATAAAGAACGTACTTCGTCGGGATTCCTTCTAGATAACCTGCGTCCTTCGCGGCTTGTGGTTCCACTGGGCAGTAAATTATGGCCATTCGCCGAGGCTTCAATCCATATTTTTTCTGCACATTTTGACCCTGCCACGCCGAAACAGCGATCCAGTCCCTGTGCCAAAAAAGGGTCAACTTTTCCAGCATACTAACTACCCTGGATGGTGGAAAGACAGGATTATGAAGGCGCACTATTACGGGAACGAAAGGTGTAGGAAGGGGCAAAATGCCGCACCAGTCGGGGATCTCTAGGATGTCGATTTGCCCTTTTTGGGCCAGTCTCTGAACAAAACACCACAACTTCAGCCGATTCAAAAGCCAGGCCAATCTAGGGACCCGTGATTCCTTCAGTATCACCAGCCGGACGTCTCCGTCTTCTTTTTTGAGATGAACGGGACCAAAGCCGATCACTAGGACCTCATCGCCCTTCTCGGCCAAGGCACGGGCGACCACCTGTGTGAAGGTGCCAATACCACCTGAATGGGAGTGCAGCGATGGATATTCGTCACAAAAAAAGGCTATTTTCATGATTGAATCCGTTGTTCCAGCCCTTCTCCATATTTAAGCTGCAATTTACTCTGGGTACGGATCCAGCGTCTATGCCGTTTAACGATCTTCTTGGGTACAAATCACCACAGGATGCGTAGCCATGAAGCCATCCGGCAGCATAGACAGCGGGCTACTGCAGTTGTCCTCCATGACCGAATCTAACCGGATCTAATGAGCAGTTCGCAACGACGGAGCAGAGAGGAACGGCAAGTGCAATTCCCCCTTCTAGCCTGGATTATTCATCATTTTATGCTGTACAGGTATAAGGGCATCTGCTAACATGTTGTCTTGGTTAGAGAAGCGATGATTAGCGAGGATGCCCTTATGGAAACAGTGTGCCACAAGCGACTGGGTTTTGAAAGCCTTCTTGGGAAGACGTTTCAGGTGGAGTTCAGTGGTGGTCGAATCACTTCCGATGGGGGCGGTTTGTTGCTTCGGGAGGCGGACCTTCGTTACGGGTTGACCCAGGGGATGGCAGGTTGCCTGAGGGACCCTCGGGATCCTCGGAAGGTCACCCATGAGATGAGGACCCTTGTGGCTCAACGGATCTTCTCCATCGCCTTGGGCTATGAGGATGCCAACGATGCCACGACGCTTCGGCACGACCCTGCGCTTAAGGCCATGGCCGGAAGATTTCCTGAGGGCAGCGAAGACTTGGCCTCGCAGCCCACGTTGAGTCGTCTTGAGAATCAGGTAAGCGCAGCCGACATCGAGAAGCTCAACCGGTGGCTGATGGAGCTGTATGTGGCAGTGCACCCTAGGAGGCAGAAGCTCATTGTGGTGGATGTGGACAGCACCGATGATCCCACTGATGGACATCAGCAGCTGAGCTTCTTTCATGGGTATTTTGATCAGCACATGTATCATCCGCTTTTGGTCTTCGATGGCCTGAGCGGTTTTCCCATCGCGGTGATACTTCGGCCGGGCAACGTGCATTCGGCCGACGGGGTGGTGGAACTGCTCAACCCGATACCTCTATGAGCTGTGTGAGAGGCAACGGATCTACTACGTGATCGGGATGATAACCAACGAGAGGCTCAAAGCCGCAGTCAAGGGGATTGCAGCCCGGGCCGAACAAGCATTTCTGGACACAGCAGTGAAGCAACGCCGGTTCACCTCTTTCCTTTACCGGGCGGACAGTTGGAAGAGAGCTCGTCGGGTCATCGCCAAGGTGGAGCATTTGGACAAGGGTCCCAACCAGCGCTTCGTGGTCACCAACATCGAAGCCCTCAATCCTCAATTCCTCTACGATGACTTCTACGTGCTTCGCGGGGTTGTGGAGAACCGGATCAAAGAGCTCAAGGTGGAGCTTCGTGCGGATCGGCTCAGCTGCCATCGGTTTCTGGCGAACTGGTTTCGGCTTTTCCTTCACACGGCCGCATACTGTTTGTTCTGGTTGCTGCGTCAGCATCTTGGAGGCACACAGTTGGCAGTGGCCCAGGTGGGCACCCTGAGGTTGAAGCTTCTGAAGATTGGCGCCCAAATAAGAGAGACCACTCGGCGTATCTGG
>JAWCKT010000114.1:0-3092 GCA_038851515.1 Hadarchaeum sp. (SeqCode) | reverse complement strand
TTTTTCTCCAGAGATTACCCTAGAATAGGCCTTATCCCTAGCCGTGATAACCCTCCCGCTGATGGTGACCAGATTTCCGCAGCGCAAACCTTCAACGTCTCCTTTTTCTAACGGGGTCGTCAACCTTTTTACCTTCAAGGTTCCACGACCTTAAGTTCATCAACCACTTTTATTGCCTTGGCCCGCCTCGCCGGCCAGCACTGAAGGGCCACGGCGACAGGGAGACTCGCGGTGTGGCAAGCCGCCTTTTCGATATGAACGCCTAGCACCGTTGTTTTTCCACCCAAACCCATCGGCCCAATCTTCAGTTCGTTGGCAGCCAGCTCGATACGGTGTTCCAGTTCCGCGAGTTCTGGGTCAGGATTCCTCTTATTCATTGGACGCAGCAGCGCGCGCTTGGCCATCAGCGCAGCCGTCTCCATAGAACCACCGATCCCGATCCCGACGATATTGGGTGGACAGGATTTACCGCCCGCTTCTTCAACGGTTTTTAACACTATCTTTTCAATGGTCTCAACTCCCTCAGTCGGCCGCATCATGAAAAGCCGGCTACAGTTTTCTGTCCCGGCACCTTTCACCAGCAGCTCAAGCTCGAGACCATTGCCAGACATCAGCTCCAGATGAACCGACGGCTGTAACCGACCTGTGTTGCTGGGCAATGGTTTTCGAGTGAGGGGATCGACGACATTGGCCCGGAGCGGCACCTCCTGCGTCGCGATTTTTACCGCTTCAGCTATGACCATTTCTGGGTCAAAGGGGAGCTTTAAATCACGGCCCAATTTCATGAAAAAGGTGAAGACGCCGGTATCCTGACAGATGGGCACCCCAAGCCTTTTGGCGAGCTGGAGGTTCTTGAACATCATTTTATAGTGAAACTTCGCTATTGAGTTGCGCTCATTTCGGTTGGCTTTTTTCAGGGCGATCAGAACATCCTTGGGAAGGGTGGTCTCGGCCCGACGGAGCATCTCCACGACCGCGTTTCGAAACGCTGTTTCAGGTATCATAGGTTCGAGTTCAAATAATCCCGCCACGTTAAAATATCTTGATGGGTGCCGACTTCAGGCTAGTTGACGAGACCACTGACGTCACCATCGCGCGCCGGGTGGGATTGGCAGATGGCTTTTTCAGCCGCTTCAAGGGACTGATGTTGAGAAGAAATTTCCTACCGGGAGAGGCCCTCTTCTTCACCTTTAGAAGAACGGGACGGAACAGCGTGCACATGTTTTTTGTCCGCTTTCCAATAGATCTGATCTACTTGGGCCCCGATTTCAGGGTTGTTGAGATCAAAACCTCATTAAAACCTTGGCGTTTCCATCGGTCAAAGGTGGCCTCACGCTACCTGATTGAACTGCCCGCCGGAACGGTAGACCATCTTAGGATCAAGCTGGGCGACAAAATCAGGCTGGAGAAAAGGTTTTAACCCCCTGTTTTCATAAAATATACCGCTGACCGAGGGGTAGGGGACGGAGCAATGATGAGATGGACGTCCCCCAAGTTCTGGCCGAGGTAGCAGTTAAAGCAGCTCAGCAATTAAACGTTGACGCTATTCTGGCGCTAACTGAGACTGGGAAGAATTGTGAGTTTTTTACTAAGATGAACCTCGCCGATAGTAGTGGCAAGCCAATAAAGTTAATCGTGGCCACACCCAATCCCGATGCCTACCGGCGGCTGAGTGCTCAGGGCTCCTTTCACTGTTTGAAGCTCACCGCTAGGCCGCACGATAGAGATAAGCAAGCCCACCATGCCATCACCTGTGGGCTCCAGGAGGGGGTGATCCATCCTGGTGACAGGGTGATCTGTCTCACGGGCAATGGTTTCGCTGATTTTTCCGACTCCTTCTTCTACACCGAGGTGAATGAGGAGATTTCCCTAGCCAATTTCTTGGAGTCCAATCCAGTCATCGCTTCTACTGTTGAAATCTCGCTTGAACTTGCCAAGGGCGGGCCCGATGGGAAGCCCCTCGGAGCCTCGTTTGTGGTCGGGGATACCAAGGCGGTGCTGAGGTTGTCGCGCCAGCTGATGATAAACCCGTTCCGGAGCTACTCGGTGAGCATAAAAGATAGAAGGCAGTGGGACCTGTTGAAAAAGTATGCCTTCTTTGATGGTGCCTTTATTGTCGATGAAGCCGGAGTGGTGGTGGCTGCGCAGAGGTATCTCAACGCTAATGTCCCCGTCGAGATTCCTCCCGGGCTGGGAACCAGACATCTGGCGGTCGCGGCAATCACGGCGGCCACTCGGGCCAGGGGAATCACAGTTTCTGGAGAAAATGGTGTGGTCAGGATATTCGAGAAGGGAAAGATTTTAGCCAAGATCGACCCTGGCAGCAGGATCATTGAGTCGCTGAACACCTCAACCTAAGGATTTTACCGTAGTCAGAGAACTATCAATTGATTGTAATGGAATATCTGAAGCTGGCCGAGGCCTTCGAGAGGCTGGAGAGGACCCCCTCTTACCTAGAGAAAAACGCCATTATTTCGGAGCTGCTTAAGCAGGCTCCTGCCGAGGAGATCGAGCGCGTGGTACTATTGCTTCTGGGCAGGACCACGCCCGCCTATGTTTCACAGGAGACCGGTGTCGGACTGGCTCAGCTCAAGAAGGCCGTCTCTAACGCCTCGGGCTACTCGCTGAGCGAGGTTGAAAAGCTCATGTTGGAGATCGGGGACCTGGGCGAGGTGGCCAAGCGACTGATGGAGAAAAAGAAACAAGTCACGCTTTTTTCTGAGAGACTCACGGTGAAAAGGGTTTTTGAGGGGATAAGGAGGCTACCCGAGATAACGGGTGAGGGTTCGGTCGACCGCAAGATACTCGCCATATCTGAGCTTCTCACCAGCAGCCAGCCCCTGGAGGCGAAGTTCATCGTCAGGACGGTGCTAGGTGACCTGAGGATCGGGGTGGCTGAGGGGCGGCTTAGGGATGCGATAGCCACCGCCTTTAAGGTTGATCCTGAAGAGGTTGAGCACGCCTACATGCTCACGACCGACTACTCACTGGTCGCCAAGGCCGCCGCTGAAGGGGGAGCCAAAGGCCTGCGCCAGCTGGGTGTAATGGTCGGGCATCCCGTCAACCCGATGCTGGCTCAGCGTGCCGAGGAC
>JAWCKT010000113.1:0-3098 GCA_038851515.1 Hadarchaeum sp. (SeqCode) | reverse complement strand
GAATAAACCACCACGGGGGAAAAGCCTTTGGGATTTCAGGGATGGATGGGAACCTCATCCGCGCGCGCAAGCTTATCTACAAAACCACCACCAGCAAGGGGAAAGAGGTGGAAATCGATCTCGGGCTGGTTGGAGAGGTGGAAAAGATCGACCCGGCGATAATCCACAACTTTCTAAAGGCGGGATGTATTCCCGTTATTGCCCCAATTGGCATAGATGCGGAAGGACGCAGCCTGAACATCAATGCTGACATGGTGGCTGCCGAACTGGCTGGTGCTATGCGTGCCAAAAAACTAGTCATAATAACTGATGTCATGGGAGTGATGAGAGACCCTAACGATGAGAAAACTTTAATATCAACGTTGACGGTGGACGAAATTCAGACACTGGTTCAGCAAGGGATCGTCAAGAAGGGGATGATACCCAAAGTGGAGGCCTGTCTGAAAGCCCTACAGCTGGGCGTGGAACGCTGCCACATCATCAACGGAAACATACCCCATGTCCTGCTTCTCGAGATATTAACCGAAACCGGCGTCGGCACTATGATAGTGCGGGGCAAGTAAAATGGATGCCATAAGAGTGACCGAGCGTTACATTGCCCACACATACAAACGCCAGCCTCTAACCATCGTGAAAGGGCGCGGCATGTTTGTGTGGGATTCTGAAGGAAGAAGATACTTGGACTTTGTTGCTGGCGTTGCCGTCTGCTCCTTGGGGCACTGCCACCCAGAAGTTGTCCAAGCAATCGCCACTCAAGCTAGAAAACTGATGCACATCTCAAACCTCTACCACATCCAGCCCCAGGCCGAACTCGCTGCTCTGCTGGCAAAAATAGCCCCCAAGTCGATCGGCAAATTCTTCTTCTGCAACTCGGGGGCGGAAGCGGTTGAAGCCGCCTTCAAGCTGGCCGTGAAGCATACCAAAAAGAGAAAAATTATCGCCATGCAGGGATCCTTTCACGGCAGAACAATAGCTACAGTCGGTGCCACTTGGAAACATTCCTACCGAGAACCATTCAAGGCCTTAATCCCAAAGGCATTCGACTTCGTGCCATTCAATGACCTTACGGCTGTGGAAAATGCCGTTGGTGATCAAACCGCAGCCATCATCGTTGAACCAGTTCAGGGAGAAGGAGGTGTCAATATTCCTTCGGATGATTACCTGCCTGGTCTGAGAAAAATCTGTGACGAAAATGGTTTGTTGTTAATCTGCGACGAAGTTCAAACCGGAATGGGACGCACTGGTAAATGGTTTGCCTGCGAACACTGGAACGTGTTGCCCGACGAAATCACCATGGCCAAAGCTCTAGGGGGTGGCTTCCCCATCGGCTGTATGGGAGCAAAAAATGAAATCATGGAATCTTTCCGCCCCGGCGACCATGCTTCAACCTTCGGAGGTAACCCGCTGGCTTGCTCTGCCGCAATCGCCGCGGTGAATACGATGCGGAGACTGAAGCTCCCTGAACGTGCGACAAAAATGGGCAAATATTTCCTGAAACGCCTGAATGAACTCGCTGAAAAACACCTATGCATAAAGGAAGCGAGAGGCATCGGCCTGCTCCTAGGGCTAGAAATGAACGAAAAATCAATCGCGGAGACAATCGTGGTTAAAGCTCGGGAACGTGGTTTTCTGATAAATTGTACCGCCGACAAGGTGCTGAGATTTGTCCCCCCACTGATTGTGGAACAGAAACATATCGATAGCTTAATAAGCGAGCTTGATTGTATTATCGCAGAGGTTAAAAAATGAAAGGCCGCAACCTGTTGGCAATTCATGACTTAAGCGCTGGAGAAATTGAATCAATATTGAACCTAGCTGAGAAGTTGAAGAAGGAAACTAAAGAAGGTAAAGTTCATGAAATTCTACACGGGAAAACTCTAGGTATGATTTTTGCCAAACCATCAACGAGAACCAGGGTCAGCTTTGAAACTGGCATGACGCAACTTGGTGGCCACGCCATCTACTTGGGAATGAATGACCTCCAACTCGGCCGCGGGGAAACGATCGCCGACACCGCCAGAACACTTTCTCGCTACGTGGACGCAATAATGGCGAGACTTTTTAAACATCATGATGCCGAAGAGCTCGCCAAATACTCCTGTGTTCCAGTAATAAACGGGTTGACCGATCTCCATCATCCGTGTCAGGCGCTGGGCGACCTTATGACCATCAGAGAAAAATTTGGCAAACTAAAGGGACTTAACGTGGCTTGGATTGGTGATGGAAATAACGTGTGCGTTTCTCTAATGGAGGGATGCTCATTGATGGGTGCGAACTTCCATGCCGCTTGTCCGAGTGGTTACGAACCTCCTGCTGAAATCGTCAATTGGTCCAAAAACAGCGCGGCGAAGAGCGGGGGTTTTGTTGAAATACAGAACGACCCGGAAAAAGTCGTGAAGAACGCCGACGTTATTTACACAGATGTTTGGGTATCTATGGGTCAAGAGGAAGAAACCAAGAAGCGCATGGAAATTTTCAAGAAATATCAAGTTAACTTAAATCTGGTTAAAAAAGCCAAACCCACTGTTATCGTGATGCACTGCCTGCCGGCACATCGGGGCCAAGAAATTACCGACGAGGTAATCGACGGCCCACACTCTGCGGTCTGGGACCAGGCCGAAAACCGAATGCACGCTCAGAAGGCACTATTGGTGGCTCTGATAAAGGGGCTTCCCTAAGGGACTACCAATATTTTTATAAGGTGTCTGGTGATGGGAGATAAGGTGATGACTTGAGATTGTTGGTCGCCTTAGGTGGAAATGCCATCAAACAGGCGAATGAGAAAGGCACCACCCAGGAACAGTTTATGAACTGCAAAAAAACAGCGGCTTTGCTTGCCCAGGTAGTTAAAAAAATGGGACCAGAGGACCGACTTATTATAACCCATGGCAACGGCCCGCAGGTCGGCAACCTGGCCGTGCAACAGGACCTGGCCAAAGCAGTGATTCCACCACAAGATATGGATGTCTTGGGGGCCATGACTCAGGGACAGATAGGCTACATGCTACAACAGATGCTCGACAATCAGTTGAGAAGCCTAGGCATCAACAAACAAATCATTGCTGTGGTGAACCGCGTTTTAGTCGATAAGAACGATC
>JAWCKT010000112.1:0-3241 GCA_038851515.1 Hadarchaeum sp. (SeqCode) | reverse complement strand
TTGTCACAACGACTTTGGCATGGCCACAGCAAATACAGTGGCCGCCGTAATTGGTGGCGCCAGAGAAGTTCATGTAACCATCAATGGCTTGGGCGAAAGAGGAGGAAACGCGGCGTTGGAGGAAGTGGTTCTCGCCCTTTCACAATTCTATAATATTTCCACAGGCATCAAGCTGAAACAGCTTTATAGTGTTTCCAATTTGGTCGAAAAAATCACCGGTATGCCGGTCTCACCGACAAAACCGATTGTAGGTGAAAATGCGTTTACCCATGGAGCCGGAATCCACACCCATGGTGTACTTGCCGAACCATCAACATACGAACCGATACCGCCAGAGCTGGTGGGCCAACATCGCAGGCTGGTCTTCGGAAAGCTATCCGGATCTCACGCGATTGAAAGCGAGCTGAAGAAGATGGGCCTTAAACCAACTAAAAAACAGATCGAGGAAATATTCAACCAAGTGAAACAGCTCGGTGATCGTGGCAAAATAGTCACTGACACTGAACTTCGGGCCATCGTGGACTCGGTCCTAGGACGAGGATTCAAGGAAACCCTCAAGCTCGAAGAACTTACCGTGGTGAGCGGAAACCGCGTCACCCCCACCTCGTCAGTCAGAATAAAGTTCGGCGATAAGGAGTTCGTTGAATCTGGGGTAGGTATCGGGCCCGTGGATGCTGCCATGAACGCCATCAGAAAAGTGGTGGAAGGAACTGCCAAAGTGAGGCTGGTGGAGTACCACGTCGATGCCATCTCCGGAGGCACCGATGCCATGGTAAGTGTGGTGGTAAAGCTAACGGACGGTAAGAGAATGGTTACCGCTAGGGGTACTAGCGGAGACATCATCATGGCCAGCGTTCAAGCTATGCTTAATGGTGTCAACCGACTATTATGGGACAAACAGTTGAGAGGGAAAGAATGACGACCCAACCGAACAACGAAGAGCTTGAACGAGTGAGAATGCCGAGAACCGGCGAAGTCCTTGGTGTGGTGGAGCAAATGTACGGATTTGACCGCCTTCGGGTGCGTTGCCGGGACGGCTTCACGAGGAACTGTAGAATCCCTGGAAGGATCCGCAAACGTCTGTGGGTCCGAGAAGGTGATGTCGTCATCGTCCGCCCTTGGGCAGTCCAAGAAAAGGAAAAGGGCGATATTATTCACCGCTATACTGCCGCTCAGCTTGATGCCTTGAGAAGAAAAGGTCTTTGGGAATAGGCTGGTAATTTGGAAGAAGATTTTGAGTCCATCCTATCCAAACTCGATCGAAAAAAGATTGAGCGGCTGGAAAAGGACTCAGAAATATACAAGATAATGGCTCGTGTCTTTGACACATCGACCTTGCTCACCCTTTACCGCCTCATCAATCGTGGGGTCTTCGATGTCTTTTATGGCAACATCTCCGCTGGAAAGGAGGCGAATATTTACTGCGCGCTGGATAAAAATGGAAACTACGTTGCCGCCAAGATCTACCGTATCGCCACATCGGATTTTAAAAACATGCGCCGCTATTTGGCAGGTGACACCCGTTTCAAGCGCGTTCCTGAGGACCGCCGTGGGATAATCTACACTTGGACCTCCCGGGAGTTCAAAAATTTGCAGCAGGCCTACGATGCGGGAGTTCCTGTCCCCAGACCAATTGACCATGAAAAAAACGTGTTGGCAATGGAATTTATCGGTGAAGATGGAGTACCCTATCCGCTCTTGAAAGACGTGAAACCAGAGAACCCAAAAAAAACTTTTGAGATATTGATTGATTCGGTGAAAAAACTTTATCAAAAGGCAGAAATCGTCCATTCCGATCTTAGCGAATACAATATAATGTTAACGCCAGACCCTGTTCTAATAGATTTTTCCATGGGCACCGATATCCAAAACCCAATGGCCGAGCAACTGCTGGTGCGCGATATTCAGAACTTAGTCAGATATTTCAGAAAGCTTGGCCTAAGAACTCCTGAACCATCCAGCCTCTTTGCTGAAATTGTTAAATGAGCGCGGTTTCGCTCAGGTCTTTAGCTCTATAGCTATGGAGACTTCCTCGGGCACCTGAACCCTCATGATCTGGCGCAGGGCACGCTCATCAGCTTGCATGTCAATCAATCGTTTATGGATCCTGAGTTCCCATCGGTCCCAAGTAATGGTCCCCTCACCGTCCGGGGCTTTTTTGGTCGGGATCACTATCCTACGTGTTGGCAATGGTACTGGGCCTGAGATTTTAACGCCGACCCTCTCCGCTATACCTAATATCTGTTTACACACTTCCTCCAGCTTCTTAGGATCCACGCTGGCCAGCCTTATGCGTGCCTTCTGCAAACTGACCCCTCTACCCTAAAAGACGCAGGAGCCTATAAAAGATTTGGTCTACTTGGCTTTCACCAGATCTACACATACGCCCGCTGCAATTGTCATGCCCATGTCACGAATAGCAAAACGGCTGAGCTGCGGTATTTCGGAAGCCTTCTCCAGCACCATCGGTTTTGTCGGTACCACCTTAATCGTGGCCATGTCTCCTTTCTTTATGAACTCTGGCTTTTCCTGAACTACTGCGCCCGTCTTGGGATCTATTTTCTGGGTAATCTCAGCAATAGTACAGGCAACTTGAGCCGTGTGCGCGTGAAAGACGGGTGTGTAGCCTGCGGCAATCGCTGTGGGGTGTTGCAGCACCGCAATTCTCGCCGTGAACTCCTTCACCACCGTGGGTGGTGATTTGGTATGTCCGACCACATCACCCCGTTTAATCGCCGTCTTTTCTACACCGCGAACGTTGAAACCTATGTTGTCCCCTGGCTCGGCCTGAGGAATTGACTCATGGTGCATCTCAATCGACTTCACTTCACCGCTTACTCCTGCGGGCTCGAAAACGATGTTATCTCCAACCTTCATTACCCCAGTCTCTACTCTCCCAACAGGGACCGTGCCCACCCCTGTTATCGAATAAACATCCTGAACAGGGACCCTGAGCGGTTTCTCGATTGGCTTGGGAGGAATCACGAATGTGTCAAGTGCTTCGTAGAAAACCGGTCCGGTATACCACTTCATATTTTCGCTGCGTTTAACCACATTTTCTCCGTGGAAGGATGCGGTGGGAACAAAGACGAACTTTTCAGGATTTCTGTAGCCAACAGCTTTTAGCAACTCTATTATCTCAGCTTTTAACTTGTTGTAAACTTCCTCTTTATAGTTCACCAAATCCATTTTATTTATAACCACTACGAGCTGCCCGACACCAAGAGTAAAGGCAAGTGCC
>JAWCKT010000111.1:0-3372 GCA_038851515.1 Hadarchaeum sp. (SeqCode) | reverse complement strand
CGAGGGCCCGGCATCCAGTAGCAACGTGGTAATACTGCCTGCTGATTCAACCTCGATGAAAAATGATAGACCGTGTTTGGCTGCAAGATCGGGCCTTTTCTTGGTGTCCTCGACCAATACCGTAAGCCTCAGCCCATCTACTGAGTTCAAGTGCTCGGCCCCTCCGGTGGCTGAGGTGGTTTATCGGCGATGATCAGAGGTCTCCGCTCGACCATCATCCGGACGAGCTTATTTCTGGCGCTCTCCAGACAACGCCAGACGGTGCCACGCGATATCTTCATTCGCTCGGCGACCTCCTCCTGATTCAAACCCTCTATGTAAGTCAAACGCAGGGACTCGTACTCATCATAGGAGAGGTAAATCGGCTCTTTAGTGGGCATGGGGCCGCCACCTGGAACCCAAGGAACAAACATGGTTGGTGATGGCACAGAACTGAGAAATCGCGGCTTCATCGGCCTACCCGGCCCACCTCTCCGCCAGCACCATCGTCGCGGCATGGTATCAATAGTTTATGTTCATTCGCACGTAATAAGATTGCCTTCAAAGCCCAATGGGGTTCAGGTGATTGAAAATACCACCTACTAGCAGCGCAATAAGAAAAGTACTCGCGCTTATCAGGACCGCGTCCTTCCAGCCTAGTTCCTGCTTAAGAGCCGCCACGGTGGCCGCACAAGGCACGTAGATCGAGACGACAAGAGCAAAGACAAACAACTGCAGGGGGGTCATGAAATTCAACAGGTTCGATGTACCTGCTATGGTCACCAGCAGAACAAGTGCCCCCTCCTTTCTGATGAAGCCATAGAGAAGCGAGATGATGGTCACGGCAGGCAGGCCTAGCCAGCCCGAGGTGAGTGGGGAGAGCGGCGCGACTATCGCGGCCAACAATCCGAAAACATGCAGAGCACCTATCACTAGACTGCCGACGATAAGCACAGGAGTGGCAAAATAGACGAAGTGCTTCATCCTCATCCATGTCTTGCTTAACAGCGGCCTGAGCATTGGCAAGCGTAGCGGTGGCATCTCCATGATCATCCCGGAAACCCGGCCACGCAGGAAGCGGTTGAGAACCAGTCCGACGATGAAGATTAGAATTAAGATGATGCCGTAAATCAAAAGCGCATATTGGACGCCCAAGAAATATCCAACCGTGCCAAGAATTACAGCAGTACGCGCCGAGCAGGGAACCATGGTGATGAGAAAGTTGGCGATCAGTCTCTCCCGTCTCGTCATCAGTACCCTCGTGGCCATGATTGCGGGGACATTGCAACCGAAACCGCCCAGCATCGGAACTACTGCACGTCCGTGAAGTCCTATCCGGTGCATGGCCGAATCCATCACAAAGGCCATGCGCGGCAGATAACCGATGTCCTCGAGCAGGGCGAAGACGAGAAAAAAGACCAGAATGTAAGGAATCATGACCGCCAAGATTCCGATGATGCCTTGGTTGATTCCAATATCTAGAATCCGACCCAGGTCACCCAATGTGTTAAAAAAACCGCGAAGCAGCGGCGAGACGAAAATTTCCCAACCCTCGACCAGCAAACCCTCCAGAAATCCACCAACGTAGATCAACAAGAGAATCAGAGCCGCGAAAACAGCCACCATTATCGGCACACCAGTTCGTACGCTTGAAGTTATGTCGTCCAAACGATGGGCCCACTTCAGTTTGGCTGGGGCCCTTTCAGTCACCTCTCGCGAAATCATGGCCGCGATGCCATGGCGCTCACGGGCAATTCTGTAAGCAGACGGTTCACCATATTTGGTCGCCATTTCCCTAGCCAACTTCCTTGCCTTCATCAGAACGCGCTCGCTGCCAGCAAGATCGGCCACGGCCTTGATGAGGTGTTCATCGCCTTCCAGAATTTTTATGGCAAGGGTCCGTGCAGAGAGTCCAAATGGTGTTGTGCCTAGAGATCTGACTATCTCTCCTGCAAGCCCCTTTATCGCCCTCTCAGTATCCCGGGTCAAGGGTAAAACCTTCTCGGGTCTATTCCTCGCCAAGGCAACTTCTATGGCCTTATCAAAGGCGCTGGCCACGTTTTCCCCGCGTGTGGCAACAGTGGTCACCACCGGCAGGCCGAGCTTGCTCGAGAGTGCTTCAGCATTCGGATGGAGGCCCCTCGCCAGTGCCACATCATACATGTTCATAATCACCAGCATCGGGCGGCCAAGCTCCATCAGCTGCAGGGTCAAGAAAAGGCTCCGCTCCAGGTTCGAAGCATCGAGTATATTCAAGATCACATCAGGTTCCTGTTCCAGAATAGCACGCCGGGCAACCAGCTCATCTTGGGAAACCGCGCCAAGCGAATAAACGCCGGGAAGATCGATAACTCTGATATCATAATCGCCGCGCTTCACCCAGCCCTCCATCAGCTCCACAGTTGTTCCCGGATAATTGGAAACTATCACATCGGCGCCGGTGATCTGGTGGAAGATGGCACTCTTGCCTACGTTGGGGGTCCCAGCAAGCGCCACCACTATTTCAGATTTCTTTACCGCCGACATGGTAGTCACCAAAAAATCAACGCTGCCCGTGGCGCGCTCGGTGCCGAACCCTCCCCATCTCCGGCCGTTTCACCAAAATTTTGGAAGCTATATCGCGACTGAGCGCGACCTGCATTTTACCGCACTGAAGCATAATGGCCCCGCGGGGCAGCTTTTCCACCACCTTCACCTTAGAACCTGGAAGTATGTTCAATGCCAGCAGACGCTCTACCGATTCCCTCTCCTCGGGTATTGTCACCACAGTACATGATTCGCCGCAGGCTAGGTCTGAAAGGGGCTTTGCTGGCTGTACCGAATTTCTCCGCGAACGCGGTATGGGGCCTCCATGAGGGCAGGTAGTCGGTCTTTTGAGGAGGTCGTCGATTTTTTCCGTCAGCTCGTCGTCGAAGACGTGCTCGAACTCACAAGCGTGCTCATGAACTCCGGGCAATTCATGGCCAAAGACATCACAAAGCAAACGTTCGGCTAGTTTATGGCGTCGCACCACTCTCATGGCTTCTTCCGCACCTCTGTCGGTAAGCGCGGCCCCGGAGCGATCTCGAGTTATCAGGCCCTTATCGCTTAGTCTTGAAAGCATCTCAACCACGCTAGGATCCTTAACCCCAAGTCCCCTAGCCAGGTCCTTTACTTTGACTCTACTTTTGAATTCAGTCTGGCCCTTGTAGATGGCCTCCAGATATTCCTCCTCAGAGGCAGACAGCTTAGAACCCTTTCTAAAAGCGCGGTGGATCATTTTCTCAAAATTAGGTAAACCTAACAAAATAAAAACTTTTAGGTAAACCTAAAAAACTAATTTCTGTATAAGCCAAGAGTAATCTGGCTGATTGCCTCCTCTGAAACTGCGGAAATCTTTTTTACAACTAATCC
>JAWCKT010000110.1:0-3397 GCA_038851515.1 Hadarchaeum sp. (SeqCode) | reverse complement strand
ACTATACCGTTGTTGCTCCTGACCTGCGGGGTTATGGCTACTCAGATAAACCTGCCGGAGGTTATGATAAGCGGACCATGGCTACTGACATCCATGAATTAGTCCGATTGGTCCTGTGGGGTGGAGGAAGTGTCATCCATCTTTTTAACGTCCTTGAAATTTGGCAAGAGTTTGCTCAAGATGTTCGAGGGGAAGCAATTCCCGAGTGCGGTCATTTTCTACCCGAGGAAAAACCTGACATTATTCTAGAGAAGCTTTTAGAATTCCTTTAGGAATCGGGGGTCAGAAGCCCTTTTTATTCTGAATTCCGGCTCCTGATCCTTGATTTTTATATCTAAATGAAAATAACCAAAGTTGAAACGATTCATTGCGATGCAGGTTGGCGACCGTGGTCGTTCGTGAAAATTCAAACAGATGAAGGTATTACAGGGTATGGAGAATTTAGTAATCCCAGGGCACCGTTTGCCATAGCAGCCTGTGTTCAGGATCTTACACCTCTTTTGTTGGGTCAGGATCCAAGACCCATTGAGAAATTATATTGGGATATGTACCGGGCTATGCGGCAGAATCCCGGCGGAATAGCTCAACAGGCAATTGCCGGAATCGACAACGCTTTATGCGATCTTAAAGCCAAGGCACTGGGAATTCCTGTTTATGAATTATTCGGTGGACCTACTCGAGATGAGGTTCGGTTGTATTGGTCTCACTGTGGTACTTATCGAGCCATGTATCCCCAGATCCTGGGGACCCCTCCTTTACGTTCCCTGGAGGACATTGCAAACCTCGGACAGGAAGTCGTGCGTCGAGGGTTTACCGCACTCAAAACCAACATTATAACCCCCGGAGATCCTCCCCGTGTCGTCTGGCAAGGATTCGGTGGTGGATATGGAACTACCGACCAAAATATTACACATACCATCCTGCGGGACATTGAAAACTTAATCGGAACCCTTCGACGGGCGGTAGGTGAAGAGGTAATATACGTATTGCGAAGGCTGTGGAACCTTTTAACCTTTTATGGCTGGAAGTAGATACTTATGATCCCGACGCCCTCCTTCAGGTCAAACAATCCACGACCACCCGTATCTGTTCAGGCGAAAATCTTTATACATTACGAGGCTACCGACCCTTTTTTGATAAACATGCCATGGATATTGCCATGATCGATGTACCCTGGAATGGATTTACCCAATCAAAGAAGATAGCAGACCTGGCCGAGACCTATGAAATCAATATTGCCCCTCATAACTACTACAGCCACCTTTCTACCTTGATGAGTGCGCATCTTTGTGCCTGTGTGCCTAACGTACGCATCATGGAAACGGACGTCGATGATGTCCCCTGGAAAGATGAAATCATCACAGACCCGCCGGTTATCCAGAACGGCTATCTCAAAATTCCCAAGAAACCCGGATGGGGAGCAGATCTTAACGAGAAGGAAATAGCCCGGCATCCCTGGCCAAAATAATCGGTTATGTGGCTACCAGGGCCCTCCTACCCATTCCGACTGAGTAGTACCTTGTAAAGTTAGTTTTGTGGAATTCTCTGCCCTCACTCCTACACCCCTCTCCCACGCTGCGGGAGAGGGGAGTTGGGGAGTAAAAGCAGTCCTATGAGGTTAAAATTAGGTAAGCAGTGTACTAGCTTGGATGTCAATAAATTAGAAAACATAGTAACAAAATCTCTGGATAAGACTGCTTATAAAGGGCTGGCTTTTTAACCAACTATGATGAACGCTCACAGGTGGGCAATAGTGAGGCGAGGAAAAATTACTTGATTTTTGAGGGAGCATAATGTACCTCTTGTAACAAAGGTAACGTGCCTTGCACCTGTTGTTGGTTTGTGGAGCGTATGTGATGCTGGCAGTAGCACCACGAAACTTAGCCTTTGTCTCTTCCCGTGAGCGAGTAGGTTAAGCGTCCCGCTTGATGGGGCGGTGGATAATAAGGGTCTGGTGGGAGGTGGTGCGGGTGCTACCAAGCCAAAGCCTCTGGATCAAGTCCATCAGGTGCTTCACGTCCGTCATTACAGCCCGCGAACCGAGGAAGCTTATGTGCATTAGACCAAGTGATTTATCTTCCTTAGGAGCATCGGTGGAAGAATCCCCGGACGGGTGAGCCAGAACGACCTTATACCGATGGGTCCAGGGTGCAAAAAGGTGTCAAGCAGGCGGTTGAAAAAGCAGGGTTGACCAGGAGGGCAACCTGTCACAGGCTCAGGTCTTCGTTTGCCACGCGCTGGATAGAAGCCAGCTGTGAGATTCGGACCGTGCAAGAGCTTCTCGGCCACAAGGACGTGCGGACGACGATGGTTTATAGGCACGTATTGAACCGAGGCAGCTGGGGTGTCAAAAGCCCGGTGGATGAATTGTGAGAGAAAGCGCTTGTGTGTTAGACGGAAACCAGATAACATGATTAATGTTGTTTCAACATATGGAGAAGCTGATGAAAATAAAGAACTTAATAGTCAACCCACAGAGGCGTCTTATGCCGACAGAAAATGGCGTAAGAGTCTTATGTGGAAACCAGCAGGGCTCACCCGCCACCCCGTTAGGCACACGCCTAATCGCTCATAGAGGACGGGAGACACGCAGGAAGAAGTGAGGACACATGGCTCGGAGAAAGTCACCTATCACCGATCAAAACGTGCAGGACTTTCGCCACGAACAAGCGCGGCGGAAGAACAATCCACCGGCCGGCATCGCGCCGACCTACGAAGTGCGCGAGCGCCGCACACAAACGTATGCCCACGACCCGCACCTCGACCCACAACTGGTCTGGGCGGGTAAGGCCGAAAACACCTCGTTTGAGGTGGACGTGGTCTCGCTCCACATCCACGAGCGCATCTCCACGCGGGCGATTCTGGACGCGGTGCGCCGCCCCCAACCGCTGCAACTCGCGCTTTTCGGCGAAACGCCCCTGCCTGCCGACCAGCAGATCGAGTTCTACCAACACGAAGTCGGCTGGGCCAACCGCCTGATCCTGGGCGACAACCTTTTAGTGATGAACTCGCTGCTCGTCAAAGAGGGGATGGCCGGTAAGGTCCGGATGATTTACATTGACCCGCCCTACGGCATCAAGTACGCCTCTAACTTCCAGCCCCGCATCGACCGCCGCGACGTGAAGGACAAGGACGAAGACCTCACCCACGAGCCCGAGCAGATCAAAGCTTACCGCGACACCTGGAAGCTGGGCATCCACTCCTACCTCACCTACCTGCGCGACCGGTTGCTCCTGGCCCGCGAACTCCTCACCGAGAGCGGCTCCATCTTTGTGCAAATCAACGACGAGAACCTCCACCTGGTGCGCTGCCTGCTGGATGAGGTGTTCGGAAGGGAGAATTTTGTGGCGGTGGTGGCGTTTAGGAAAACAGGGAGCCAGACTAGCAAATGGCTGCC
>JAWCKT010000109.1:0-3414 GCA_038851515.1 Hadarchaeum sp. (SeqCode) | reverse complement strand
CTAGTAGAAGGGCTGATCCACCGGCGTGAACGTTTGGAGCTCGAGCTCGCCGACGCCCTGAGGGATTTGAAAGGAAAAACAAATATAGCGCTCAGAGTCCGTGAAAAGTTACACCTTACGTACGGCGGAAAGGCTGAAGTACAGCCACTGTATCACGTATACTTCTCGGGCCCTCTGGAGCTTTGTCATGATGATAATGACGTGAGACTCTTAGTTAAACGGGCGTTTGACAGCATAGCACATTTGATGGACCCTCATGTCCGCCAGGAGCGACTTGGTAAGCTCCCTGAAAAAATGTCCCGCGTGAAAGGAAAGACTGTGACTGGAGTGCTACAACTCAGTTATCATGTAAATTGGCTGGAACTCGAAAGTTTGGGAATCAGAATCTCGGACAATTTGAAAGAAGTGGTAAATTGGTTCAAACCATACTACGAAGTGTTACTGAAAGCTTGTGAAGAGATGAAATAATTGTTGCTTGCCGCATCAAACGGGGTGCTCAATAAGCGTTAGTTTGACCTCCACTACGAACCTGTGTCTGCCGTTACCGAGGTGTTCAGGGTAACTCGAAACTCTCCGCTCACTTTGACATGATGAAGACCGAAAATGATTGGCAAGTGCGGCCCAGGTGCCACCTGACGGGTCCCTCTCCTTTCGCCTTTGACCAAACTGGAATTTACTATTTTCCAACCTCCGGGATCAAGATGTACTTGCCCATAGCTTACACGCCTGCTGTCAATCTTTTAATTGCCTCTGTCGAAGTCTAAAGGTAAAGATAAATCGCACTGACCAATAGTAAGAATTGTATATAGAATAATACGCGGTGGCCTTAAACGTTAAGCTTATCCCGAGGTCGGTACAAACTGGAGGGCGAGCCTCCTGAGTAGCTCAGGAAAGGGCTATCACATTTCTTCAACGTCAATTCCCAGTTGCCTGAAAGTCTCCTTTATCTTGTCTTCGTAGTCTTGCTCCGACATCTGACCATTCGTGGCAATGATCTCTATCTCGAGATTGCCGAACTTGCTCTGCAGGAAGTTCATGACTCCCATTATCTGGGCGACCTTGCCTTTTGGCACCTGGAATCTCAAATGGACTTTGACTTTTCCTCCAATGCCAGGCTTGACCGCGGTGACGTCACCACCTCCCTTTGGCGGTTCTTCCTTTACCCGGGGAGCGGGACTAACTTCCGCGGGCTCCGGTTCAACCAGAGCGGCTTCCTTCGTCTTTTGTTCCAGACACACAGCTTCACAGATTAGTATCTCGTTTTCGGAGAAGGCAACCGCGGGGGCCTCCCGGTAATAGCGGCATAGAGGTTTATTGTTCTGCAGTTCGCCCAGGCCGAATAATCCAGACCGGACGCCCTCGATGATACCCTGTTCCATGACCGACCGGTCGGTGAACCTTGTTTCTCCGGGTGTCCGCAGTGCCGATTGGTAAATCTGTTGGGTCGAGGCAAAATTGTTCGTTGATAGGAATTTCTCCTTAATTACCAATGGCGCAATCTTGGAAAGGATTTCCCCTTCCGAGCGAAGTTTCTCAAAAACCTCATCATCAATCGGTGGGATTTGACCATAGGTGGGTATGCCAAGGTCAATCTCTTTGGTTCCGTCCTTAGCGGGTATGGCTACGATGCGATATAGCTTACGAATGGATTCCCTGACGTCCTCCTCAGCTCTCTTTAGTTCCCTCTTCACTTCTTCTTTTTGCTCTTTGCTCAGATTGAGGCTCGGGTCGCGCTCGATGTACTCATAGGCAATTTTTCGCCTGATGGTGTTGTTGAAAGCAGCCCTCTCTGACTCCAGTGGGTAAAGGAAGAACAGGGTGTTCCGATAAACGCGCGGTGTCTGCCCCTTGCTCATGAGAATATTGCTGATTGTCTCTTTATTTTCTCTTTTGAGGACGACGAGTTTTAACTCCTCTGAGTCGGGAATATTACCCGGTTCTTCCTGCCAGATAAAGACTTTGAACCTGCTGTAGGACATGCTCTTGCGCAATAGCTCGGACTCGGTCTGCACCACCTTCCCTTCACTGATATTTTCCATATTGGTCAAGAGAATTCGGTTAAGGTTGGGCTGGTTGCTGAAGTAATACCTATCTCCGACGCTTTGAAGGTAAAAGAGCTTGCCTTTAAGCTGTTCCACCGCCTCAGCGACAACACTAGCAGGATTATCAGGGGTGGTGGCATTTCGCTTGATTTCACCCAGGGTAGCTCCGTGTTCTTGGCCACCGGAGTGTGAGTAAAGGAATATCGCCGTAGCCGCACGCGTGCCCAGTCTGAGTCCCCGGTGCGCTTTCCCCAAGGCAAGGTCAACTTTGGAAGCCCCACAGGTTACGTCAGTAATATCGGCAGCAATGACGCTGTTAAATTCGGAACCGATGTGCTTAATCAATTCTTGCCTAATTTCTTGGTTCGCTAAATCAAAATCGGCGAGGGTGATATAAGGTATGTTCTGCGTCCTAAGGGAACAGACCACTAGGGAAAGCAGGCGCAGCACGCCTCTGGTGCGCTGGAAGGT
The DNA here is from genome assembly GCA_038851515.1 of Hadarchaeum sp. (SeqCode). Taxonomy (GTDB): domain Archaea; phylum Hadarchaeota; class Hadarchaeia; order Hadarchaeales; family Hadarchaeaceae; genus Hadarchaeum. The sequence goes on along the minus strand of JAWCKT010000109.1, from coordinate 901 downwards.
GGGGAAGCTGCCCCAGCGGTGGTAGAGGACATCCACAACCTCCGGCAGGAACGGGTATGATTCAAGAAACCTGTCCCGGTATTCGCTGGGCTGCAAACCAGCCGGCAGGATGTCCTCCCTTTCGGCATATCTCATGAACTCAGCGACTGCTCGGCTGACTCCCTGGTCATCAACACTGGCAAAGAGCCGGCGCCTGATTATCCTTGATATCTCGTTATCCTGGACAGGGGTATAGATTCGTTCGATTCTGCCAGCCACCTTCTGCAGTTGCCGGTATAGCCTTTCGGCGCCCTCGTCGTAGCGCTCAATTAGGCTGGATGGTAAAGTTACCACCAGACAAGCCTCTTCCAGCGTGCTGACCGTCTCCGTCAGCTCCTGCATGAAAGCGATGGTCTGCGCCGCCAGGGTGCTTTCGCCTATCTTTACCGCCGCCGCCTTGGTCACGTATTCCAGGACTTCGTCCATGAGAATAAGTACTGGCTGTTTTCCAGCGAGGAGCTGCCGCAGTGCTTCTTTACCCGGGGCAACCTGCCCGGTGAACCTCGTGGTGTTGCCGGTAAGTCTTTTTTCCAGCACCCCCCACAACGTCTCCTTCGTCGCATCCAGCGCCGTCCCCACCATCACCACCTTGTTTGCCCCCCAATCAGCCGCTTTGTGGTACATGGCAATCAGGGCATGGGTCTTACCGCCGCCGAAGGGGGTCTGGAGCTGGATAACCGGGTCACCGCCGGCGCCTTTTAGGCGCTTCTCCACTGCGCCAAGCAGGTTTTTCAGTCCCTCGGTGGGATAGGTCTTTTTGAAGAATGTATCAGCATCCTTGTATTCATCCGCTCCCCTCTGTTGACTTACTTCCCACAGGTCGGCGGCAAAGACATCCATCGTCAGCCGCCCTTCAAGGATG
>JAWCKT010000108.1:0-3422 GCA_038851515.1 Hadarchaeum sp. (SeqCode) | reverse complement strand
ATTGCACCTTCTTTTGATGATGAGCAACATGGCCAAAAGTCACAGCTTCGTAATACTATTGCACCAACTTTGTTTAATGCCTGGGTACACAGTAAAAAAATCTCTAGCTTACCACAGCACTTCTAACAATGCACCGTCAGTGGGGAATAACAATGATTCTCTCCGGGTTCAGTTGCACCCATAATTGTGAATTCAGCGTTTGTATATGTGGAGCAGGAAGGTGTACGCGTACATCCCATTTCCCAACTTTTAGCCAACAGTCTAAGTTCTCGCCAAGATAAGCGAAGCGCGTCAGTTGTGCTGGAAAAACATTTTTATTCTGTGCAGGTTTAGTCCAGAGGACTTCGACAAATTCCGGCCGCAAAGCCAGAGTTACTGCTTGTCCTTGAGATAGTCCTTCAGCTATCGCCTCGATCGCTAATCCATCCTCGGTACGCACCAGTACACGTTCAGCAGAAGTCCCCTCCACATGAGCTTCCATAAAGCTACAGAGACCAACAAAGCTGGCGACGAACTGACTTTTCGGGCGTTGATAAATTTCTTGGGGCGTGCCTATCTGCTCAATCTGCCCGCGGTTGAGAATAGCTATGCGATCGGAAAGAACTAGCGCTTCAGCTTGGTCATGAGTCACGTAAACTGCAGTGATTTTTAATTTCCGCTGTAATTCTCGTATTTCAAAGCGCATCTCTTCGCGAAGCTTTGCATCGAGGTTAGAAAGGGGCTCGTCGAGCAAAAGGACGCGAGGATGCAAAACAAGGGCCCGGGCTAAAGCCACACGTTGCTGTTGGCCACCGGACAACTGGCGAGGGAAACGATCTTCAAGCCCGGTCATCCTCACCAACGCCAAGGTTTCATGAACACGTGCTTTGATCTCGTCCCGCCGGAGTCTGCGTAGGCGTAGGCCGAACGCAAGGTTTTGGTAGACAGTCATGTGCGGCCAGAGGGCAAAGTTTTGGAAGACAAACCCAATGTCACGCCTCTCGGGAGGAACGTGAGTAACATCCTGATCGCCGATGAAGATGTGCCCAGCATCGGGAACGACAAAACCTGCGATGCACCGGAGTGTCGTGGTCTTACCGCATCCAGACGGACCAAGAAATGTGACCATTTCCTGATCCTCTATGGCAAGGGATAGGTGATCAACTGCTGTGACTTTGCCATAACGCTTGGTTACATCCAAAAGTTTGACCTGGGGCATACTTCAATCTACCTCCCTACACTCCCCAGATATTCCGGTCGGAATATACGTTCAGTCATAACCATGAACAAAAGGCTTGGAACAAGGAGCACAAGAGCTAGTACAGAAGCGAATTGCATGTTGTATCCGCTCGCTGAGTAAAGCAGCATTGGAAGCGTAGTGACAAAGGGTAGACCAAGGAAGAATGTACCGGTGAACTCTGTGAGGGATGTGACGAACACGAAAACGGTGCTTACTAAAAGTCCCGGGGCTGCCAAGGGCATAAGGATCCGCCAAAATGTCTGCCATTTTGTAGCCCCTACGCTGCGGGCAGCCTCCTCCAGGAACTCAGGTATGGCCTTGAACGCGGAGGTACTGATCCATGTACCGAAAAGGAGACAGACGAGAATATGTATGAGCATGACCCCTGGAAGCGTCCCAGCTAATCCCCAGCGGGTGAACACGGGGAGTAAATTTACGAATATCGGCTGTTGCGGAAAAACTTTGGGCATAAGGAAGAGCAAGAGAAACAAAGCCTTAAAAGGTAGGTGGAACCTGGCCAATGCATAAGCTGCGGGAATGGCCAAGGTCATGGTCACGATTGTGGCTACAACGGCTACGATCATGCTGGCCTTAAATGCATCCCAAATGCTAACTGCAGCGATAGCCCAATCCCGTTGTAGCCCCAGAGCTTGTTTCCAGTAAGCCAGGCCGATTTCTTGAGGTAAGACGTGCGGCCAATACCATTTTATAGCAATGGACCAAAGCACAACGCTGGACAGCGGGCCAATTACAATGAACAGAAAAAGTGCGGCAATAAACGCTTTGAGGATGAGTTTGGACCATTTAATACCCATAGATCTCCTCGCGCACCATTCGTCTCAAGTAATAGACGGCCATAGGGGCGGCAAGTAGATAAAGGAAGACACCTAGAGCATTAGCCACACCGTAATCGCGAAAATACGTAACCCGATGAGCGATGTCCACTGTCACCATAGTAGGGCTCTCCGTAACAAGCATATAGGGAAGGGTGAAAGTGCTGACGATGGTGCAGAAAGTCAAAACCCCTGCAACGATGATGGCCGGCTTAATCATGGGGATGAGGATGTTTAGGACGACATGTCTTGTCTTGGCCCCTACACTTCTTGCCGCTTCAAGATAACAATCGTCAATGACCTGAAGACTGCTCAACACAAGAAAAGACACGAAAGGGATTTCTTTCCAAAGGAAACCGAGGAGCAACCCTCGTATATTGAAAAATTGTATGGGGCTATCTAAATCCACGAGCTTCATGTTTGCCAAAATAATGTTCAAAAAGCCATGAGGGGCAAGAAAGCTGCGCATCATTTGCCCGACAATAACATAGGGCAGGAAAATGGTGAGTCGACTCAGGGAGTTGACAAAATGAGCTACGCGTGAGCGACTGATGCGTGCATAGCACGCTAGCGCCAGACCTAAAATAATCGCAAGCAACGTCCCTAAGAAAGCGACTTCTATAGTAAAAATGATGTCTTTCTTATACAAAGCCCAAGCCTTAGCGTAATTAGCAAGAGTAAGGCTTTCAGCACCTAAGGTAAAGCTGCGTATTATGGATGAAACAAGCGGGTAGATATACAAAACAAGAATGAAAGAGGTGGCCGGAAGGAGCAAAAATAAGGGGAGGAGCAGTGAAGCCCCTCCCCCCTTCCTTTTAGCCTCCGATCGTCCACTTCTCATATGCCTCGAGAATAGCGGTATGATACTTGGCTAAAGCGAAGGAAAGACCTTTTTCTCTCAGTTCTTCAGGAGTGATATCGCGGTATAACCGAGCATAAGCTTCGGGACTGACATAATCCTTAATGTATGTGCCATCAATGCCAGGGTACCAGTTATACATTTCCACGATGACTTTGGCTTGGATCTCTGGGCTGGTCACAAACTCCACGAATTTCTTAGCCCAATCGATGTTTCTAGCCTTCTTTGGTATAACAAAGTACATGGGCTGTCCAGGTAAACCAGGAGCGGGCAAAACTAGACGAATGTTCGGGTCCATTTTGCCTGTAAGCATGAATGTATAGAACATGTCTACCCACACAGGCCCCATCCAGATTTCACCTCGATTAAGAGCGTCAAGCGTTCCCACATTCCCAGCAGTGATTGTCACATACTTGTTAAATTCTTTGAGTTCTTTAAAAATTGGTTCCCAAGATGCTACTTCTGCCTCGTCATAAGGCCCAGTGATCGCATATTTTTCGTATTTGCCGCT
>JAWCKT010000107.1:1781-3431 GCA_038851515.1 Hadarchaeum sp. (SeqCode) | reverse complement strand
CAATGTCATCCCCTTAGATATCAGATGTAGACATGAAGTCTTTCGCGTGGTCACAAAGATCAGGCCAGATGTCATCGTCCACACAGCTGCCCTGACAGATGTAGATTATTGCGAGGAACATCCTGATGAGGCCTCAATTCTAAACGTTGAGGGCACCAGAACCCTAGTTGCGGCAGCCAAAAACATTGGCACGGAATTTGTTTATATCTCCACGGATAGCGTATTCGACGGTAAAAAGGGCATGTACGTTGAGGAGGATGTTCCAAACCCGATCAATTGTTATGCGAAAACAAAGTTGGAAGGTGAGAAGCTCCTCAACGTGTTGGATCAGGGATACACCATCATCAGGACATGTATATATGGCTGGAACATGCAGCAAAAATTTAGCCTCGCTGAGTGGGCCATTCACAATTTGCAGAACGGTCAAAGGATAAACATGTTCAAGGATGTGTTTTTCTCACCTATCCTTGTCAATAATCTGTCAGAGGCTATATTGGAAATATGCGATCGTGACGTTCAGGGTATCATTAACGTCGCTGGATCTAAAAGGTGCAGCAAGTTTGATTTTGGAAGGAGTATCGCAAAGGTTTTTGATTTGGACGAGGCGCTAATTACACCCATAGAAATAAATGACTTCAAGGGCTTCAAAGCACCGAGACCTAAAGATGTCTCCCTTGATGTGAGCAAAGCTAAAAAAATACTACATACGAAGTTGCTTGATGTGGATGCGGGGCTCACCTGGATGAAGGAACTGTTTGAGGAGGGATATGTGGAAAAACTGAAGAGGTGTATGGTGAGACACATATGAGGATAAAAATAGGGAATCGATGGGTAGGTGATGGTGAGCCAGTATACATAATCGCTGAAATAGGTTCAAACCATGACGGGAGCCTTGAGCAGGCAAAGAAAATGATTGATTATGCCAAAGAAATCGGGGCTGATGCAGCGAAATTTCAGAGCTTTTTGGCAGATAAAATAGTTTCGAGGACCGGTTTTAAAAAGAAGATATCATTTCAGGCGAGGTGGAGCAAGCCAGTGTGGCAGGTGTATAAAGACGCTGAGTTACCTAGGGAGTGGCACAAAATTTTAGCGGACCACTGCAAAAAGAGAAAAATTCACTTCCTGTCAAGTTCATGGGATGAAGAGGCAGTGGATCTTCTCGATGAACTCGATGTGCCAGCTTTTAAGATAGGTTCCGGAGATATAACCAACCTGCCTCTTGTGAAGTACACTGCAAGAAAACACAGACCGATTATCCTCGCAACTGGAGCGAGCACGTTGGACGAGATAAGGGCGGCAGTAAACACGATAAAAAGGGCCGGGAACAAGGAAATAATCCTTCTTCATTGTGTGGTGAACTATCCCTCGCCAATAGAAGACGCAAATATACGAGCGATGATCACCCTCAGGGAAACTTTCAGATGTCCAGTTGGATACTCTGACCATACTGAGAGTGATATAGTGCCGTTAGGGGCTGTGGCGCTGGGCGCATGCATGATTGAAAAGCACTTTACCATCGACAGATCTCGACCCGGACCAGATCATCCATACGCGATGGAAGTTCCAGAATTTGCAGGTATGGTGAAAAAAATAAGGCTTCTGGAACGCGCACTGGGTTCACCGATTAAACGTGTGACGCCCTCAGAAAAG
>JAWCKT010000107.1:0-1771 GCA_038851515.1 Hadarchaeum sp. (SeqCode) | reverse complement strand
GAGACCGTTATCCTGCAGCGTAGGAGCTTGTTCGCCAGCGTGGATATCCCAGCGGGCACCACAATCAAAAGAGACATGATTGAAATTCTGAGACCAGCGATTGGGTTGTTGCCAAAGGATATTGATTTAGTGGTGGGTAAAAAAGCAAGGGTGAATATAAAAAAATACGAAGTTATCACAAAAGATAAGATATTATAATTTTAAAGGAAAAACAGGTGAATGTTTGAGCAAGATCGTGGCGATAGTTCAGGCGAGGATGGGTGCCACCAGACTTCCGGGAAAAGTGATGGCCGACATAGTTGGGAAGCCTTTACTCTGGCACGTAATCAATAGGATAAAAAGAGCGAAATTAATAGGCGAAATAGTTATCGCTACCACCACCGACAGGGAAGACGATGTAATCGAAAAATGGGCAAAGGAAAACAACCTGAAATGTTATAGGGGAAGCGCGGACGATGTACTCGATAGATTTTACCAAGCTGCCAAAAAATATGGGGCAAGCATCATAGTTAGAGTTACTGCAGATGACCCCCTAAAAGACCCGGTACTCATCGATAAGGTGATAAGATATTACCTCGAACATAAAGATAAATTTGACTACGTGAGTAACATCATCAAACCCACATACCCAGAGGGACTGGACGTCGAAGTTTTTCCATTAAAAACATTAGAGCGGGCTTGGAGGGAAGCCAGCACGAAAGTCGATAGAGAACACGTTACCACCTTTATATGGAACAATCCAGACAAGTTTAGACTTGCCAATATTGAACATGTTGGCGAAGATATCTCACATCTACGATGGACGTTAGATTACCCCGAGGACTTGATATTCACAAGAGAAGTTTACGCAAAGCTTTATAAAAAGGGGGAGGTGTTTTTGATGGAAGATGTTCTGAATTTGTTAAAACGCTGCCCTGAGCTTGCAAAAATAAACGCAGGCCATTTCAGATTTGAGGGATATCTAAAATCTTTAAAAGAAAAATAGCAATCAGTATGGGTGTATGTATGGTACAAGGAGAGGCCAAACCAGACTATTTAATATTGCCGAAGGAAAGATACCATGATCTTGAGAGCTGGGAGTATTCCCTAGAATTTCCTCCCCAAATTAGCATAGAAACCACCAACTATTGCAATTTAAGCTGTGTTTTTTGTCCCGTTCCCACTAATCAGATGGCTCGCAGGCGGGGCCATATGAGCATGAGTCTCGTCCGAAGAATAATGGAAGAATGTCTCAAACATAGGAAGCTTAATCTACTTGGATTATCTCATGGGGGGGATCCGCTCGTTAATCCAAAAATTGTTGATATAATAAAATATATAGAAAGAGTTGGGGCCACCAGAGAAATCAGATTAACGACAAACGCCGTAGGTTTGACCAAAAAAATTTCCAAAGAGCTGGTGAAGCTGAACACCCTATCGATCGTAGCAAGCGTTAACGCTACCAACCGAGAGAACTATAAAAAAGCCACCGGGAAAGACTACTTTGACTTAGTGGAAAAAAACATTGAAACTTTCATAAATCTCAGAAATGAAGCTGGAAAAAGCTGGCCGAAGATTGTGGTCCGCATGACTCGTTTAAAGAGCGCTCCCAACGAAAAAGAGTTTATTGATAAATGGAAAAATCTGGGGGACGGATTTTCTGTGGTGGAGCCATGGACTTGGTTAGGAACAGCGGGGCAACCAAGGCAGGTATATCACCCTATTTTAGATTTCCCCTGCCATCTTCTATGGAGCCATATGGTAATTAACTGGGATGGTCTGGTCTCCTTGT
>JAWCKT010000106.1:0-3447 GCA_038851515.1 Hadarchaeum sp. (SeqCode) | reverse complement strand
GAGAACTACACCGGCAAACGGTTGAGAGATTACAGAAATTTCTAGAGACAAAAAATCAGGTCTTCCTGTTTCCGAGTTCGGGCTCAGGTGTGATGGAAGGAACCGTGAGAAACTGTGTTGACAAAAAAATGCTCTGCTGCATCAACGGGGAATTCGGCAAGCGCTACGCGGAGGTCGGAACATCTAACGGAAGGGAGGTCGAACGACTGGAAACCGAGCTGGGCAGTGCGACCACTCCGGAGCAGCTGGAGGAAAAACTTTCCCAATGTCCTGATGTCGAGGCGGTGACGATCACATACAACGAAACCAGCACCGGTGTGATAAATCCACTACCGGAGCTGGCCAAGGTGGTCAAGGAGCACGACAAACTGCTTTTCGTTGACGCGGTAAGTGCGATGGGCGGCGCTGAGATCAGGGTTGACGACTGGGGCATTGACGTCTGCTTCGCCAGCTCACAGAAGTGCTTCGGCGTGCCGCCCGGTCTGGCGGTGGGCAGCGTGAGCGAAGAGGCGCTCAAAAAATCAGAAAAGGCGAAAAACAAGGGCTGGTACTTTGACTTCAAACTTTACGAGGAATATCAGGAGGACTGGGGCACCCACATGACGCCCCCGGTGCCGCAGATTGCCGCGCTCAACAAGGAGCTGGAGATCATTGAGAAGGAAGGTGGCAAAGCGAAGCGATTGGAACTCTATCAGAGGCGCAGCCGGATGATAAAGGAGGGGGTGGAAGCCCTCGGTCTCTCCCTTTTCCCCAAACCGAACTGCCAAAGTCCCACCGTTTCCTGCGTCCGTGCGCCGAAATCGATGGGGGGGCTCGAGGTCTACAAAAGAATGAGGCAGAGGGGGTTTGAACTAGCCAAAGGCTACGGCTCACTCAAGGACAGCACCTTCAGGATCGGCAACATGGGTTACATCCCTCTGGAGGACATCGAGGAGATGCTTCAGGCCCTCTCAGAAGTGATCAAATAGCAATTTAAAAAATCTGACAAAAGATTGACTACTCTGCTGCATTGAACTGGGCGTAAATCAGGCTAAGAACTTTTTCTGCGGTCTTTGCCCGGATGCTGTATCCTTTGCAGTCATGATCCATGAATGAGTAACCGAACGAGTAGGCTCCCTGAACCCAAGACTTTTCGGCGATTGCCTGCAGCACCGCTTCATATGCATCAGCCTGTTCCTGCCAATCAGTGGCCACTAACGGGTTTTCAGGTAAGAAATCGCTGATCTCGTCCGAATAAACTCCATACTGCTGAGTCGCTGAACCGTCCGCAGAATAATAGGCCACCTCAGTGAAAATTATCGGCTTATTGAATCGCTGATAAATGGGCAAATATTTGGTATCCAAGATCTCCAGCGCGCTAGATTTCATCGAGCTGTAAGTGTCTGAAGGTGTGTCGGCTATTTTCTCCCACCAGATATCACCTATATAATCAAGATCCTCGTACCAATCGTATTCAGGTCGGTCAATGAAGGTATCAACAGTAATCGGTCCTGAGTACACCTTCCTTATTTCTGAAATTACTTCCTTCCACTTCTGATTTATGTAGGCGGCTGAAGAAGGATTATAGGCATCTTGCCATGGGAAGTTGGCTAAGATAAGCAGCTCAATATCCTCCTGCTCCGCTATTTTTGCGTGGAAAAGATAAATTGACTTGACCTCGGCGTAGAATGCATCATACCAATCGTTGGTATTATGTCGTTCAAAACCTGCATAGGGAAGTTCTGATGGATAGGGGAAAGCTCGTAGGGCGAGTTTAAGGCCCCTGCTGTGCAATGACTCGATGGTGTAGATAATCTCATCCAATTTGAACGAGTTCCAACCCATATCGACTATGGGTGGATCTGCGCTGATGATGCCTGAGAGGGAAGGCAACTGAACCCAACCGGCATTGTCTTCACCAGCGGTAACCAAGATGGTCGCCAGTAGTCGATGAGTTCTATGCCCGACTGGAAGGGCTCACCGCTGGCCCTCCTCTGGACTGAAGGTGTTTCATGAAGTGAAACCAAGGATGGGATTGATTCCCGGGTCTGATGGCGCCACTGAGTTATCTTATCTACTTGCTTTTTACCACTGGGGCCAACATTAATCTGACGAAAAGCATCATTTTTGTCGGGACTCAATTTTTCGATTCCTATTTCAGGGTCACCGTTGCGCAGGTACTTGTAGGAAAAATTACCTGGGTCCACATAAAGAACATAGAACCAACTTTTTCCGCCTTTGTGCCACATTTTTATCGGCGCAAAACCGCCCCACTCAGTAGTGGTGAAATAAACTGTGTCGTCAGTGGGTGAATCAACCTCCAAGTTGAGGGGCACTTGATATCCTGACTTCCATGACCAGACGCTATCGTCAGTCGTGGTCTTTCCTTGAACCAACACACCGCGAAGCACATACTCGCCCTTACTGTCCCGCTCCCGGTTTAACTTATGGTCACCCAACGTGTAGAAGTACTTGACATAAGTGCCCTTACCGATGGTGGTCGTGTAAGTCCAGAGGCCATCCTCCTCAGGATCGGGTTCCATATCGACAAAAAGAGCTGTGTTAATCGCCGTGCCCTCAAAATAGGTGGAAAAGCCTAGATTGGCAACGTCTCCGAATATCCGCGGCACCCCTCCTTCCGGATGGTCAAAAGGCACCACAACTTCGAAGGTTACCTCGACCATCTGGGCGTTAGTAACAGTAAAATTATGGGTTGTTGTTTGGCCTGCCGTCACGGTTACCTGAGCCATTTGGGCATAGTATTCACCATTTGGCGAGTGAACTGAAACCGGACAAGGTCCTGCCGGAACACCGTATATCTTGTACTCACCATCAGCATAGGTAATCGTCTGATAGGGCCCGGCTGAAACGATCAGTCCCATTACCGGACTACCGGACGAATCGATCACCTTGCCGCGGAGATCACCAACTGAATTTGACGGAATTGGAAGATCCTCCCACTTGGCTACTACTTCTTCAACTTCCATATCACCTAAAACGACCAATTCACGGTAATGGAAGCCGATTCCATCCCGGTAAACATATGCCTCCTCCTTATCCCAGTCTGCCCCGCGGCTATACCGGTAACGAAGCACCGAGCCAACGGGAGCTTCCAAAGTTATCTGCCAAGTGTTAGAGGCAACTTTGGTCATCTGTATCTCACGGCCGGATTCGAAAAAGATCTCCCCGAGCAACATCGATACCACTTCCCCATCGGGAGAATTGGACGGCGTGTGTAAGGTTATGGTTAATTCAGCTAGCTCGACCTGCGGGCTAATCCCACCACTGGGAGTTGTTGTAGTAGGCGTCCCCCCAGGAGTCGTGGTAGTCATGGGGCTGGTGGGTGTAGTCGTCAAAGGAATTTCCGAAGGTTTTGAGAGAAAAAGCAGACCAGCGACAACTCCGAGAACGCATATCGCAATAACGCCTACTATAACCAAAATTTTCATAAGATGTGCCTAAATACCA
>JAWCKT010000105.1:0-3559 GCA_038851515.1 Hadarchaeum sp. (SeqCode) | reverse complement strand
CACGATATGACAGTTAGGGATGTTGAAATAGTGGGGTACATCATGGAACGCGGTGAGTTCACGATACCTGAACTAATGAGGCTCAGCAACGCTTCCAAGATAACCGTCTGGCGGACTGTCCGGAGATTGGTACAAAAAGGACTTGTGGTACAAACCGATAAAACAAGGTTGTCATCTAATGGTTTGGGTGGCAGGGGAAAACCAAGCCGGATTTATCGATATGTTGGGAAAGCAGGTTCGGATAATAAACTAATGTCCGGTTCAAAATCAATTTCATAATTTAAACAGATATTTTGACAAAAGCACCTTATTTCCTTTTATTTTGACTCCTTCGCGCACCAGAAGATTTTTCTTTTTCTCGATCCCCCCAGCATAACCTCCGATATTGCCGTCAGATTTGATAACCCTATGACAAGGAATTTTTATTGGGTGGGGATTTTTTGCCAAGGCCATAGCCACCGCTCTGTAAGCTTTCGGTTTTCCCATCGCCAAGGCGATTTGTTTGTAGGTGGTTACCTTACCACGTGGAATTTTTGCCGTCAGCTCTAGGACCCGGTGCTGGAATTCTCGCATACGCTATAATATTGTTTTTCTTATTATATCTGGAATGCCTACCTTCTTTTGATGATCGAGATAGATGGGTCGATGGGAGAGGGAGGCGGTGCGGTTCTTCGCACCGCTCTAGCGCTCGTGGCTGTGAGCGGGAAGCCAATTCGTATTTTTAACATCAGAGCTGGTAGAGATAAGCCCGGGCTTCAGGCTCAGCATCTGCGGGGTGTCGAGGCCTTAGCAAAAATCACCGGTGCGGAGGTTCGGGGAGCGGTGCTGAATTCAACCGAACTCACTTTTGTCCCGAGTGAGATCAAGGGTGGCCGATACTACGTTGATATAGGCACAGCTGGCAGCACCACCTTAATTCTGCAGATACTCATGCCGGCAGTTGCCTTTGCGAGTGGACCGGTTGATATTGAGATAAGGGGTGGGACGGACAATCCTATGGCACCACCGATCGACTATTTGAAGAACGTTACTATTCCAATACTTCGCCGCATGGGCTACCGCGGCGAGGTCGAATGTCTCAGGCGCGGGCACTATCCAAGGGGCGGAGGCATAGTTCGGGCGAAGATTGAACCAGTGGAGCAACTTAAGTCCATGAGTCTGGTTAGCCGAGGTAAGATATTGAGGGTGGCTGGTATCGCCCATGCGGTGAGGCTACCGCCGCGGGTAGCAACCAGAATTGCCCATGCCGCTAGTTTGGAGCTGTTAAAGTCGGTTCAGGCTCCAGTGAATGTCCGGTGCGAGTCGTATCAAATTGAACAAGACCCACATCTTGGACCCGGGGCTGGATTAACCCTGTGGGCCGAAACAGAGAGCGGAGCTATCATCGGCGCCAGCTCGCTGGGGGAACCCGGTAAGCCTTCTGAAAAAGTTGGCCGTGAGGCGGCTCTAGATTTGATTGAACAGCTAAGAACTGGCGGGGCATGTGATCGCTATCTCTCCGATCAGCTTATTCCTTATTTGGCTCTTGCTGAAGGTACTTCCGAGATAACCTGTACTTCGCTCACTTCTCACACCATTACCAATATCGAACTGGTGCGCAGAATCTTGGGCGTGAATATCAGAGTTTTTGGGGAACTCGGTAAACCTGGTAAAATAATGGTAACTGGAATTGGGTTCAAAAAGACGGATAAATCTTAATACGATGAAATCGAATTAAATCGAAAGTGCCATGTCGGGTGAGATTAGTGGTGGATTTTGAAAAAATGGAGCAGGCAAGGCGTGAATTTGTAGAGAAGATGAAAGGCATAACACTTACTGATTTCGATCTGGATAAATGGGAGAAAATAAGGGAGAGCATTTATCCCCCGCGTCGTTTGAATCTTGAAGTTATCATAGACGACACGACGTTGAGGGACGGATTGCAGATGGCGGGTCTCGTGAGCCCCTTGCCCGCCGACGCAGCCAGAATCGCCGAGTTTCTCAGGGACATTGGCGTGGAGAGGCTTGAGGTTATGACTTACACCAAATCTGATAAGGAGGCGATCAGGATGATGCAGGACAAGGGCTTGGGAGACATGATTGCCGCTTGGTGTCGGGCTTCCAAAGAGGATGTTGATTCCGCGCTGCAACTCGATTTTAGGCAGGTCGGAATTTCCCACCCGGTTTCTTATATCCATTTTGAGAAATGGTCTGACGTGTCTTTACAGGATTTGGTGAGGAGAGTGGCTGATGTTGTTGTCTACGCCAAGGATCATGGTCTAGATGTCTTTGTACACGGTGAGGACAGCACGAGGGCCGACTGGAACTTCGAGAAGTACTTCGTAAACAAAGTAGCCGAGGCCGGAGCCAGCGTCTACCGCATCTGCGACACCGTTGGATGCGGCTCTTCTGACCCAAATGATCCGCTCCCGATTGGCATCCCGATGAAGGTGAGAAAGATGAAGGAGGAGACCAAGATACCTTACCTCGAGATACATACCCACGATGACATGGGAACTTCGTTGGAGAACACCATGGCGGCGATCCGAGCTGCCTCGGGACTTTATGATAAAATCTACGTGAGTTCTACTTTTCTTGGTATTGGGGAGCGATCCGGAAATGTCGAAACTGAGAAGGTCATCTTGAATTGCTATCTGCATCACGGCATGAAAAAATGGGACCTCCGCTATCTGAGGGAACTCACCATTTTTATGGCCTCAGCGCTGAAGTACAACGTTCCTCTCAATAAATCCATCGTTGGAGACTTGGCTTTCGCTCACGAGTCCGGAGTTCACATTCACGGGCTCATGGCCTCGCCGTTGACCTACGAGCTTTTCCCGCCGGAACTCGTCGGGCAGAAGCGGACGATCGTGATTGGGAAGAGATCCGGAAAGCATGGTATTAGGCTGAAGCTGGAGCAGTTGACCGGACAGAAGATTTCAGAGGACGATCCTAGGTTGGCCAAGCTGGTTGATATGATCAAGGATAAATTTGTCTCCGGATTGAGAAGATACCCAATAAAGGACACAGAGTTCAGAAATCTGGCGCAGAAAGTAGGATTCGAGATGAAGTAGGGCCTGTGAGAGCATGGGAAAACCAATAACGGAGAAGATATTGAGCAAGGCAGCTGGGGTGGATATTACTCCCGGAGATCTGATAGTCGCGCCGATAGATGCCTGCATGGCTCATGATGGCACTGCGCCTCTGGCCATCAAGGCCTTCCGCGAAATGGGGGCTAAGAAGGTCTGGGATCCCAGCAGGGTCGCTTTGGTTATTGATCACATCGCCCCGAGTTCATCAGAAGGAACCTCAAATCTTCACATATTGATGAGACAGTTTGCCGCTGAGCACGGCATTAAGCTGTTTGATGTCGGCGAGGGGATCTGCCATCAGATAATGCCTGAAAAAGGTTATGTCCTGCCGGGCCGTGTGATTGTCGGTGCTGATTCACACACCTGTACTTATGGTGCCTTTGGAGCTTTTTCCACAGGTATCGGCTCCACGGAACTGGCCGCCGTTATGGTCTCCGGGAAGCTCTGGTTTCGGGTGCCTGAGTCCATTAAATGTGAGGTAAATGGAA
>JAWCKT010000104.1:0-3577 GCA_038851515.1 Hadarchaeum sp. (SeqCode) | reverse complement strand
GAGGTGGATCGGAATAAACGCGTTGCTAAAATCCCTGCCCATCTAGTTGAAGAAGCACTCCGAAAGGCGCCCAGATCAGTTACCCTTTATTCTAGGAACCCCAAGCTTGACCTGCACGTGGACGGAGCCCACATTTTTAACATAACCGACGGGGTGGCCTCTCACGTAATTGATCTTGAAAGCGGAGAGAGGCGCCCTGGTCGCAAAGAGGATCTGTGCAGGGCCGCGCAGATTGTTGATTTTTTGGAATATATGAACGCGATTTTTACCCCTCTGACGCCTCATGACACGCCGCTTCACTCTCACATATTGCATGAGTTTGATGCTGTGCTTAACAACACTGAAAAGCATTACTGTGCTGGGGCAATAGATGATCACAGGTCGATTCCATATCTTGTGGAGATGATGGCGGAGATCGTGGGCAGCGGAGAGGAGATCAGAAAAAGACCCATCATGTCGGCTTGTACCTGTTTGGTAAGCCCGCTAATCATACCCCGAGAAGGCATCGATCCCTTTCTTGAGCTGGCCAAGTACAACGTGCCAATTAGTATTGTTTCGATGCCCATCTTGGGTGCAACCGCTCCGATAACGACGGCGGGTTCAATTTTAATAGGAAACGCGCTGATACTGGCCTGTTTAACGATCTTGGAATTGGCAAATCCCGGGCTACCGGTGATGTACGGCTCCTTCCCCCTCACTCAGGACATGAGACGAGGAGGAAATTCGGGAGCCTCTCCGGAAGCCCTTTTGGTGATTGCTGGGCATAACCAGATGGGCAGATATTATGGCCTCCCTGTATATTCGGGAGGAACGACCACGGCTTCCAAGCTGCCAGACGCCCAATCCGCGTATGAAAAGGCGTTGGGGGGATTTATCTCGGCAATTACGGGAGCGGACATAGGTGCTGGGGACATAGGTATTTTGGAGAACTACAACACGCTTTGTTTCGAGCAGATGGTGATAGATTACGAAATTGTCACTATGATGGTGAAGCTTCTGGAAGGAGTGGGGATTAGCGACGAGACGCTTGCCTTGAACACAATTATGAGGGTCGGCAGCGAGGGTCACTACCTTACCGACAAGCACACCTTGGCGCACTTCCGGGAAACTTGGGAGCCGATAATTTCCGACTTTAGACCTTACGACGCTTGGCTGAAGGCTGGCGGCAGATCGGCGACGGAGGCGGCTAGGGAAAGGGTTAAGACGATTCTCAAGACGCATGTGCCGGCGCCTCTTGATCGGAGCGTGAGTGAGAGACTCGGCGAAATCTTGAAAAGGGCCGATAAAGAGCTGGCAAAGGCGACGGCGGGTTAATACATGAGCAGCGATAAATCGGAATTGGAACAAAAAATTAGAGAGGTCGTGTACAGACTTGACGAGCTGGAGATCTGTAATCTCGCCAAACAGCTGATGGATCAAAATGTGAATCCTCTGGATGTCATAAATGCATTTGCCAGCGTCCTCAGAGAGATGGGAGATAAGTACGAGCGAGGCGAACTTTATCTAATTGAGTTAATTGCCGCGGGCGAGGGTTGCAGAAGGGCGATAATGGAAATCGTAGAGCCAAAGCTCAGGCAGCTTGGCGTGAGCAGGGAGACGTTGGGTAAGGTCATCTTGGGGACGGTGGAAGGCGATATTCACGATATTGGAAAAAACATTGTTGCGGCGATGCTCTCCACAGCAGGTTTTGAAATAATTGACGTGGGCAGATATGTACCAATCGGAAAGTTCGTTGAGGCCGTCAGAGAGCATCGACCGCAGATAGTCGGCCTATCAGCCCTGATGACCATAAGCATGATCAATCAAGGGGAGGTCATCAAGGCGCTAGAAAAAGAGGGGCTGCTTAAGGAAGTTAAGGTAGTCATTGGCGGAGCGCCAACATCAAAGCATTGGGCTGAGAAGATTGGGGCAAACGCCTATGCTTCCGATGCCATCGAAGCCGTTTCCGTGTGTAAGGAATTGGTCACCGAAACATGAATTGGAATGATTATTGATTTTGAGGTTTTTCGTTGAGTTAAGGGACATTAATTGGGCCTAGAATTGGGGTTAAAAAGACAAATGCTTTATAAATAATGTTTGGGAAGTTATTAACGTGAATAAGAAATATTTAGCTGCAATAGTTGTGGTAATAGTAATCGTCGTTGGCGTGGCTGCATTTTATCTAATGACACAGGGTCCGAAGAGGGCTGGTGAATTAAAACTCTGGACATGGGCTGGGTACGATCTGCAGACGATGGGAGAGTATGGCATTTGGGATGATTTTATCGCAGCCCATCCGGGTCTGAAAGTATCGGTTACTAACTTCCCTGACGAGGAATCGGCCTTGGCTAGAGTAGCAGTGGGGGATCGGTTTGACGTTTCCAACTACGGAGGTTACCGCACGCACCTAATCAGGTACTTAGAACTTGGCGCACTGGAACCGCTAGACTTGAACCTTATCCCCAATTATAAAGATGTGCATCCCTTCTTCAAGCAGTTGACCGAAACAGTTGGCCGGAAGGATGGCAACCTCTATGTCGTGATAACAGACATGGGAATGACTTCAATCCTCTACCGAAGAGACTTGATCCAATCTGCAGGGTTGCCGGAACCAGACAGCTGGTCGGTTCTCTGGGATCCAAGATATGCCGAAGTTGGCATAGCCATGTACGATGCACCTTCGGAGATAGGAGGCCCCATCTTTGATGCTCTGTTTTCCGTAGAGGACTTCAAGAACCCGAGTGATGCTCAGCTGGCGGCCTGGAAAGACGCGGTAACGAAGGCATTTCGTCAGGCAAAGATCATTTATGACGACCAGTACGAGCTTTATGAGAGCCTCAAATCAGGCGAGGTGGCCATCGCAACCATGTGGACGGAAGTGTACGCGATGGGCCTTGAGGACGGGCTGGATGTGGTCTACTTGGGTCTCACACCAGGACACGATTATAGGCAGGGTGAAGCGCTCTTCATCTGGCCCTACTGTATGAATGTGGGTCAGGGTGCAAAAGAAAGGGGAACGTACGAGCTAGCGCACGACTACATCAACGCGTTCCTAGATCCCAGATTAGGCCAATTCCTTACCAATGTTTATTACTATGCATCCACGAACACGAAGGCATGGGAAATTGCGGATCCAGAGATAGTACATCTGCTGGGGCTTGACAACCCGGACGCATTGTTGAGCAAGGGAATTTTCTATAACTGGGAGCACCCGGATCCGGAAATCTGGGACAAGTACTTTGAGGCGTGGACAGAGGCTAAAACGGCTGCTGGTGTTGGATAGGATCACAGGCCAACGGCAAAGGTGCTGCCCATCCACGGGCTAAAGCAGAAGTTATTTTATTTTTAGATTTAATAGGTGCACGTTTTTCAGCTAGCTAACTGAGAATCTTTCCGCCTTTCTCATTATCACGGCAAGCACGATGGCCATGGCAAACATGATGGCGGACATCGCAGTCAATATTGGCACGAATTTGGGCAACTTGGTAATCAGCGTATACATGAAGACTGGTGCCGTCTGCTGACTTCCGGCGAGTAAAACCGCCATGGCCACATCCTCCCACGAGATGATGAAGGATAAAATAGCCGCGGTCACGAT
>JAWCKT010000103.1:0-3577 GCA_038851515.1 Hadarchaeum sp. (SeqCode) | reverse complement strand
GGGTTCCACGTCTGAGGTGCTGTTCCGCACCGTGCGTCCGGCGGTGGGCACGACGAAAAGCCATATCAGCCATGTCGTCCTAGACGCGCCGCGATGGGAGCACAGCGTGGCGTATCAGTTAGAGCAAATGCCCGAAGTCATCAGCTACGCCCGCAACGACCACCTGGATTTCACGATCCCCTATGAGTAGGAAGGGGTGCGGCATGAGTATCGTCCGGACTACCTCATTCGGCTGGTGGGCAAAGACGGCGTCACGACCACCGTGATACACGAGATAAAAGGTTTTGAGAGCGAACAGGACCGCCAAAAAGAAGCCGCAGCTCACCGTTGGGTGCGGGCCGTGAATCACCACGGAGAATTCGGTCGGTGGCAATTCCTGGTATGCAAAGAGCTCCGTGACCTGAAGAGATTGTTATTAAATGCGTGTGCCTAACCACTCGCTGGAGCCGACCGTGCTCTGCTACGCTGCGCACGGCGGCTCAGCTTTTCCGTTAGGCCGCTGGAGGAAAGATGTCCATAATCGATCTTTCGCTTGTTCTTGGCATGCTTAACCAGATATTGGATGATGACTTGCGGCGCGAGCTTGCCAAATATAATCTAAGTATCTCTGATCGAAAGTCGGAACGCGCTTGCGCACGGTACCATAGTGCGCTTTTACCTTAGAAAAGGGGCTATGGTATGAAAAGAATGCTATATATATTGTTATTATAGGGCTCTTGCTTGCATTTGAATTCTAGAGAACTTCTCTTGCACAGCCATCCAACCATATTCTCGCCCGCGATACTAATTATGAAAATTTGAAACACTGGCTGGTTGTGGCTAATCATAGCTCGAGGAGGGAAGGGGGTATCTAACCCCCAGGTCTAATCTTTAACTTGAGGCTTAGGGGATTCCCCTATACAGGATATAACCTCTTCATAGGGAATGGGTAAGGCCGATGGTTTTAGCCGGTTCCCGATCAGATTCTTTATAGCTGGCCGTAGAGTCGGGCATAGATTCGGGCAAAGGCTGCATGGGTATGGATAAGGAGTCCTAAAACGAAGGCCAGCCGGCCGGGTTTCCAGATTTTAACCCGTTTGATTCGCATTACATCTCCCCCAGGGACGTTAGCCCCTCGTTGTGTGGTAACCGTCGCTTCGTAGCCTACTTCCCGGGCTATTGCAAGGGCTGTGTCGTTATATTCCCCCCAGGGCCAGGCTAGATAACGACAAGTTTTATTCAGGTGCTTTTCAATATCTTGTTTAGACTCTAAGAGTTCTGTCTTCACCCGCTTCTGCCAGGAAGATTCCTCTTCATAACAACCTTCTACTTTGTGGCAGGCTTTGTAGGCCCGGACGACTTCCATCAGGGCTTTATCGATATCGGCTTTTCTTTTGCCTTTAAAGAAATCTTCACCCCCGTGCCGATGTACATACTGGATCAGGGTTTCGGCCAGGAGCGGATCACCCAGATACTTCCTCGTGGCCATTGCCGAGCCGCGCTGATACAGGGGGGTCCCCAGCCGGCAATCCCCTTCTATGGGCCATTTTCTATTTATAAAAGCGGGGATATGAAATTCTACAATTTTTTCGTTTCGATATACTGAACTATGCCAGCGACTGTGGGATTGAACATCGATAATTCCGCTGGCCTCCATGATTTTTAATTCTTTCCAGGTCAGAAAATCCGGAAGTTCGCGATCCGGATCACACGCCCTCTCTGAAAGGGAAGGATGGAAAATATGACCTCGTCGGTACAGGTCTTTTTCCTGACACTTTCGCTTCAAAACGTCTTCCAGGTTAAAACGGGGCGGAGTCGAGGGATTTCCTGCAAGACCCGTGATCATAAAGAGCGTGGCTTTAAACTGATACTTTTTTAAAATCGGATAGGCATACACCCAGGTATTTAAAAAACCGTCATCAAAGGTAATCACAACGGATTTTTTCGGAAGATCCCGCTCCCCTTTCATCCCCTGTACCAATTCATCCAGGGAAACAACCGAATAGCCATGCTGTTGAAGGTACTTCAGCTGCCAATCAAACACTTCCGGTTTAATGGCATCGTGAGGATCTACATGATGGTATAAGAGAACTGCTGTAGAAGGCGAGATCATAATAGGGAACAAGTATTTGAAGGGTTATCTATTATTCTGAAGGACCTGTTCATATAGTCGCTCTGTATTTTCCACCATCTTCTGGATAGAGAATTTTTCCCTAACCCATGCGTGACCCTGATTTCCCATGCTCAACGCAAGGTCTTTGTGATTCAAAAGATAAAGTATTTTCTCGGCCAGGCCAGGGGCATCGGCAGGGGGGACTAAAAATCCGTTGATTCCGTCCTGGATTAGCTCCCGGTTCCCACCTACCCAGGTAGCTACCACGGGTTTTTTCATGGCCATCGCCTCTCGAATAGCCCCGGAGAATCCCTCCGTAAGGGCGGGATTTACTAAAATGTCTATGGCGGCCAGTGCTTCTGGAATATCTTCTCGAAATCCGAGAAAGGAGAAATAAGGATCTAAATGAAATTTTTTACTTAAAGCAAGAAGTTCTTCGGAGTTTGTTCCCCGTCCGATCAAGACAAATCGTGTTTGGGGAGCAACCTGAAGGACTCTGGCCGCAGCCTCTAAAAAATAAGGGTAACCTCGAAAGTTGTGGGAAGAGTGATTTCCAATGGCCCCTATCAAGGGTTGGGAAAGATCCAGTCCAAGGTTTTTCCTGAAGGAGGTTCCGTCCGCCCGAGCCGGATTAAATCGCGCCAGATCCGTTCCACTGTAGATGACTTCAATTTGGGTGGAAGGGATTCCGGAGTTTATTAACACCTGTTTAACACTTTGCGAAACCGCAATGATTTTTGATACTCCAAAACGGTATTTAAATCTTGCAGACAGGGGATTTCTTATGGGAAGTGCAACGCGGCGTGTTACAATGAAGGCCCGGGTCTTCCGAAAAAAGGTCGCAATCCAGGCCAGCATATGAGCCGTCGGTCTATGGGCATTAATCAGATCCACTTTTCTTTGAATCAATACCCGGATAATTTGAGGAACGGCTAAAAAGTCCCACTCCTTTCGCATCGGGATACGTTCTACAGGTATATGGATTTTTTCCAGTTTGTCGCCCAGACTACTTCCCGGTGGACAGATAACGGTAACCTCATGACCCTTTTCAGCGAGTCCTTTACTGAGCTGGTAAACCTGTTCTTGCCCGCCACTCCAGGTAGTTCCTGTTGTAATTTGGAGAATTCGAAATTTTTCTGACAACAAAAAAAGAGATCAGAAGCCGGAAGTCAGAATTTTCTGACTTCTGATTTCTGGCTTCTGGTCTCCGATTTATGATTTCTAACTTCTGAATCCTGATGTCCGCTTTCTGGTTGAGTTTCCTCGATGAGTTTAGATAAACTGACCATTTCAATATTTTTTTTCTTAAACTCAGGAAGCATTAAACGAAGGGCCTCAATGGTGAGGGATCTGGGATGGCCAATGGCAATGACTCTTCCATCTCTAAGGGCTAAATTCTCGAC
Organism: Hadarchaeum sp. (SeqCode); assembly: GCA_038851515.1. Lineage (GTDB taxonomy): Archaea > Hadarchaeota > Hadarchaeia > Hadarchaeales > Hadarchaeaceae > Hadarchaeum. The sequence continues at coordinate 82 of JAWCKT010000103.1, read as the reverse complement.
TTTTTTCAATTGGGTTCGGATAGCATTTAACTCTTCCACGTCATCCAGGAAAATATCTCGCTCTAGAGATTTGAGACCCATT
>JAWCKT010000102.1:0-3578 GCA_038851515.1 Hadarchaeum sp. (SeqCode) | reverse complement strand
ATGTTGTCATTCTCATCTATGAGATCGACTAGTGGTTCTCGCCACCCCATCCACCTTGGACTCATCTGGGCTATGAAAGATGGTCTGGAGAGTAGATCTCCAAACATTCGGTTAATTTCCCTTTGCATTCTCCTCATTTCATCGAAGACGTCCATCCAGAACATGTTAACCACCTCCACTATTTTAAATTTTTATTAACTACTTCAAGTAGTTTTTTAAACATTAAGATATTTAAACTTAACGGTTAACTGTTTTATGGGTGGGAGCATGAGGGAGATACTAATTCGTGCCCTGAAGCAACCGGCGAGGAGCACGCTCGATGGTGACTTGAAATGGCTCTGTGAGTCGCTGGGGGTGCTCGGCGTGAGGGACAAGTCTGAAACAGCGCTCAAGATCTTTAGAGCCATTTTGTTTGAATCGAGAAAAGGACCAGTTACCATTGAGGATATTTCCAACCACGTTAAGCTCAGCAGAACAGCTATTGTCCATCACCTAAACCGGATGAAAAAAGCAGGTGTGCTGCTAAAAGAGGGAAACAGATGGGAACTTCGATCGCACTCTCTTCAAAAAATGGTGGATGAGATTGAGTTGGATATCCAAAGAGCTCTAAAATCTATACGGGAGATAGCTGAGGATATAGATACCACTCTTAACCTACCCGTGCGTCCATAAAATCATCGGTTGCTTTTCCAACGTTTTATTTACCCTCAACTCTAGGATGAAATGGTATGAAAGCCGTCTGTTTAGTCTCGGGTGGCCCGGACAGCGCCGTGGCAGCCGCGTTGGCGAAAAGGGAAGGATACGAGTTATACTGTTTGTCATTCAATTACGGTCAGCTCGCTTCCAAAGAACTGGAGAGCGCCAAAAAAATTGCCCAATCCCTTGGAGCCAAGGAGCACCGCGTGGTGAACATTTCATTTCTCAGGGATCTCTATGGCTCGGGTGTCACCGCCTTAACGGACAGCAGCATGCGCATGCCGGAGCAGTTTGAGCCCAGCATAATTGTGCCATTTAGGAATGGTGTGATGCTGGCGATTGCAGCCGCATATGCATCGTCAGTGGGCGCCGAGGCCATCTTTTACGGACCTCAGCTGGACGACGCCAAATATTATCCCGATTGTAGAAAGGAATTTGTCGCTGCCATTTCACGCGCCATATCACTTGGCACCGACTCAAAGCTTCAGGTGAGAAACCCGCTGGCCGATATGAGTAAAGCTGAGGTACTCAAGCTAGCGGTTGAACTCGGGGTTCCTTTAGAGCAGACTTGGAGTTGCTACTCCGGTGGGGAAATCCACTGCGGCCGTTGCGAGTCCTGCAAAAATAGAAAAAATGCCTTCAGGGTGGCTGGAATAAGAGATCCTACAAAATATGCGGAGTAAGTTTGTGCTATTTTATGAATCTCCAGAGAGCCAGTCCCGTGATCTGGTCTTTTTCCCGCTCCAGAATATCTCCGATCAGCTCTAAAAAGTGGACCTCGGCCGCGAAGACGGTTGCGCTGATGAGGTGGCCGGCATAGGCCCTACCCTTGGCATCAGAAAGAACTGCGTGGAGATGTGCAAATGGTTGACCATCCCTTGAAGAGATGTTACCAAAAGCGTTGGCGATTTCCAGCGGCCGCTTCAACGTGATTTTTTGATACTCATGCTTTTCGTGATGGTAATAAGCCAGTGTTGCATCTTCAACCGCACCGATAACAAAAAAAACGGCCATTTTTATTTCTTTCTCTCTAACGAATTCCAATATGGATTTCATAAGTTCGGAATGATATTCGGCTCGACACAGAAATGTCCTGCCTGCTCGATATCGTGACGATTTCATCTTCTACCCCTATAACAATACTCTAGTCAGTTTAAGATATCTCTTGAGGTCAGATGTTTTAATTGGCCGGATAGAATCTTTTTGGGCGAAATATGGTTACCACTGCAGCTATCTCAGCTTCAGGGCTTCAGGCGGTGAGGGAGTCCAAGGAGGCGATAAAGGAAGGAAAGAACGTGGTGCTTTTAAGTGGCGGACTATCCTTGAGTGAGGAATTGAATTTAAAGTCGGCCGCGGCAGAAAGCGGTCTCTTATTTCTTGGTCCGTCCTGTGGTTCCGCGATTTTAGATGGACATGGTTATGGCATCTGGAATAAGGTACGGAGCGGGCCAATCGGAATAATTGGCACTTTTGGTAGCGGTATCCAGCAAGTGGTCTGTTTGGTTGAGGAGGCCGGAGTTTCTCAGGCGCTTGACGTGGGCTCTCGGGATTTGTCCCAGCGCATCAATGCTCTAGGCACATTATCGGCCTTTAAATTTCTGAAAAATGACTCCAACACTGAAGTCATCGTCTTAGTTTCCCGTGAGCCCGTCACTAGCGTGCAAAGGCGCGTGGTTGAGGCAGCTTTGGAGACTGGAAAGCCCACCGTCTTTTGTTTTTTAGGCGGTAAAACTCCACAGGCTCGACCCCGGCTGGTTTTCACAGCCACTCTGGAAGAGGCCGCTTGGCAGGCCCTGAGATTAGTTAGCGGTGGCGAGCCAAGCGATGCTTTTCCCAGAATGCCAGAAAAATACAAAAAAATTGCTGAAGCCGAATACAGTAGATTTGGTTACGGTCAAAAGTTCATCAGGGGTCTTTATGCGGGTGGAGCACTCTGCACTGAGGCCATGGTGGTTATTCGGAAATACTTTAACGCCGTATATTCTAACATCCCGCTCGAACCCAAGCTCAAGCTTCCCGATCCCTATTCAAGCAAGGGGCACGCTTTTGTAGATTTGGGTGCCGAATCTCTTTCGCGAGGACGTCATCCTGCAGTGGACCTTACTCCCCGTCTCGAGAGGCTTTTGAAGGAAGCGAAGGACTGGGAAACTGCCGTGATCCTGTTTGATGTTTTACTAGGATACGGGGCGCACCTCAACCCGGCGGCAGAACTGGCAGCATCGGTTAAAGAGGCAAAAAGGATAGCGGAGGATTCCGGTGGCTATCTTAGCGCTTTGGCTTCAGTCATAGGTACCAGGGAGGACCCTCAGGGACTCAAGAACCAAGTGAAGCAGCTTGAGCAGGCAGGGGTCTTGGTGATGAACTCCAACGCTCAGGCTGCAAAGATGGCCGCCTTGATTGCTTCTCAAGGTAGATTGTGGAAAAACTTCGGTTGATTTAAGTCAGAAGAAAGGCAGCTTTGATTCCGGAAATGATTAGTTCTATGGCAAAGGCGGTCAGCAAAAGTCCCGTGACTCTTGAGATAATATCGGTTCCTGAAGTGCCGATGACGCGGCTGATATGTCCGGAAAGCCACAATATTACCCAACTTGCCGCCAGAGAGATCAGCGCGGATATTGAAGTTATCAGATAACCGTGTTGTTGTACGAAAATCATGGTGGTCACGATCACACCAGGTCCGGTAAGCATCGGTGTCGCCAAGAGGGTGATGGCCGGGGGAGTTTCGCCTTTTCCGCTGATCGACAGTGACAGCATCAGCTCAATACCAAGAATGGTCAGGACCAGTCCTCCGGCGATGCTCAGGGAGGCAAAATCTATCATGAAAACATCAAGAAGGAACTGACCGAAAAAGAGAAAGGCGAAGAGAACAGCACCAGCCGTTA
>JAWCKT010000101.1:0-3700 GCA_038851515.1 Hadarchaeum sp. (SeqCode) | reverse complement strand
GACCAAACAGATCTCGGCCTCACTTTCGCTAGCAACCTGTCGCACCCGGCTCTTAATGAGGTCCGTAACGTGTGGAATGATCTGAACCGTCTGTCCCAGATAGTCGCCCTTTCTCTCCTTCCTTATCACCTCCCCGTAAATCTGCCCAGTGGTGATGTTGTGTTTCTTAGTCAGGTTCACGTCAAGGAATCTCTCATAGTGTCCCATGTCCAAGTCTATTTCGCCGCCGTCATCCGTGACGAAAATCTCGCCATGCTCAAAGGGATTTATCGTGCCGGCGTCGCAGTTAAGGTAGGGATCAATCTTTATCGCTGTCACCCGATAGCCCCGAGATTGAAGAATTCTACCTATGGAAGCAGTAGTTATTCCCTTTCCCAGACCGCTGATAACACCGCCGATCATGATCACGTATTTCATTTTCTCACACCTGGGCGATCCCGACGACCTCCTCAACACTTCTAAACTGGTGCCTGATCAAATAATCCTTTATTCCCTCCTCTATCTCACGGAAAATTCCAACCCCGCTGATGGCCAAGGCTGAACCAACCTGCACTGCCCGAGCGCCGGCCATGAGAAACTCCAGCGCTGTTCTCCAATCGCTGACGCCTCCGCAGCCTATTATTGGAATCGAGAGCTTTTGATAAAGCTCGAAAACACAGCGCAGAGCTATGGGATGGATGGCTGGCCCGGAGAGACCGCCATAGACATTGGTGAGCACGGGTTTTCTCGCCTCAACATCAATTGCCATGGCCTTGATGGTGTTAATAGCAACGACCGCATCGGCTCCGGCATCCTGAGCGGAAACTGCTGACTCCGTCAATTTGTCGCTTAGCCCCAGCTTAGCATAGACTGGTATTTTTAGTGCTCCACGGACCTGCTTCACGATTTTAGCGACGGCGGCAGGATCAGCACCTATTTCCATACCGTGTTTTTCCACGTGAGGGCAGGAAAGGTTCAGCTCAACAGCGTCAGCACCAGCTTCTTCAGCCCTCACACCAATCTCCTCGAAATCATCAATGCTACCACCGGCCACGCTGACAATTACCGGTACCTTGCCCTTTTTTGCTAACGGCAGGTCTTCCCGCAGATAGGCCTCATAACCGGGATTGGTCAGCCCCACCGCGTTGATTAAACCAACATTAACTCCTACGATCACAGGCGTGGGATAACCTTCCCGCACCTCCTTCGTCAAGCTCTTTGTTACCACGGCTCCGGCGCCGCCCTCGGTAGCCGCGCGTTTCAGGAGTGAACCATTGCAAAGTACTCCAGAGGCCAGCATGATCGGGTTTCTCATTTTCAACTTACCCACTTCAATTCTCAACATAAACTCACCCGAGCACCTGAAACCTCCCGCTTTCTCTTGCCAAAATCCGTTCTCAGAAGAAGGGCACCATCGAAAACCGGGCCGTCAGAACAAACCCGCAGACCTAAGGGATCCAGAACACACGAGCCACAGATCCCAAACCCGCACTTCATGTAGCGCTCTAAAGAAGCCTGAACCTTAATTCCAAGTTTAACTCCCTGCCTAACCACTTCATACATCATTTTTTCCGGACCGCAGGTCAGTATCTCTTGATATCTCCTCTTTCTCAGCTCAGATTTCATGAGGTCCGTCACTATTCCCTTAAATCCTTCGGAACCATCCTCGGTCGCTACAACCGATCTTATCCCCATCTTACGCGCCTCGGCAACGAAAAGCAGTTCTTCTCTGTTTCTGGCTCCGAAAAGGAAAGTGCATCTGCCACCGGAACTGGTTATCGTTTTGGCAGCGAAAATCAGGGGTGCTGTTCCGTATCCGCCCCCGACAAGAAGAAAAGATCTTCCTTGCAGAGAAAATCCATTACCGAAGGGGCCACGCAGAAAAAGTCTATCCCCTCTATTCAGCCGATGAAATTCTGCCGTGGTGGGGCCCTCATTCGAGACCGAGATTCTGATAAAACCCTCCCCGGCATCGGAAACGCTCATTGGGACCTCCTCGAAGCCAGGGAGCCAAACCATAAAGAACTGTCCGGGACAGGGCAACTTAGATGCGTCATATTTAAGATAAAACGACTTCACCTTTGAGTTCTCATCAACCGTCTTTTTTATCCTCGCTGGCACGAAACCGAAACGTTCAAATCGATTCTCCCCGACAACCTCTTCCTGTCCTCTGACTGACGATTTCTCTCGCAACTTTATCCCTCAGCAGTTACAAAACCTAATCGACTTGCTAAAGGCTCTGAACATTTTTACTCTCCTTGATGTACCTTATCACCTTTTCATAGTCCTCCTTGCCGATGAACCCGTTCAAGTAGAGCTCATGCACCAGCCGCGACGCTGTCATGAGGGAGATCAGTTTGACCCCTCTTTTGGCAAGGTTCTGGGCTCCCCCTTGTTCACGGTCAACAAGCACCATCGCATACTCCACCTTGCCGCCTCGCTCACGGATGGCCTCAATGGCCTTCAGCAGACTGCCTCCGGTGGTGACGGCATCATCCACGATCAGCACCGATTCACCCGGGTTTATCACACCCTCAATAAGGCTCTTGGTTCCGTGATTCCTTTCCTCCCTTCTGATGTAAAGGAACGGCTTATTCAGTTTGTAAGCGACCAAGGCACCTATCGGCACCCCCGCCGTGGCCACACCGGCGATCCTATCGAAAGAGAGGCCGAGCGCCTTGAGCTCAGCAACGTAGGCGCTGGTTATCAGGTCAAAGAGGTCCTGATGGGAAGGAGTGGCCCTCAGGTCAATGTAATAGGGGCTCATCAACCCCGAGGTCAGCTTGAACTCGCCCACCATCACGCAACGATGCTTCGCCAGAGCCAAAGCAATTTTCTGAATGTCGATGCCTATCTCCCTGATCTCCTTCAGAATTTCTTTGGCTTTAGCTGCAGGTGAAGGGGCCTGGGCGATGCTCCTGCCGATGATCTCATAGTCAGCGCCAGCTGCCAGCGCTGAGCCAAAGGTTGCTCCTTGAGTACCCACCCCGGGTGAAAAAATAATCGAGGACGGATAAGCTTTCTTGGTGCTGGTAATCAGGTGAGGATAGGTGGCCGGCACAACGAAGCCATCCACGCCCGCTTTAGCCGCAATCTCCAAAAGTTCGTTGTAGTGCTTGTTAAGGTGTTCACTGGCCCCGGGGTGACTCATCGCACAAAGTCCTAGGACTCCTTTATCCATTTCCTCAGCAAGGCTAACCACCTCGTCAATTCCGCCTTTAATCCCGACCGCGGCATGGATAATAAGAGCATCAAAGCCAACGTCAAACAGCTGAGCAGCCTCAAGACTGTTGATATGACCTATGTCGGCCATCTTGGGATCGCAGATGAAGAAGTAGCTTTTTCTGTAAGTGTTGATGATGTCCTCGACCAAGTCCAATCCCAGCCCGAAGATAAGGGGCAGACCTATTTTCACTCCCGAGACCAGACCATCAAGCTCAGCCAGAAGATTCTTGACTCTAGCTGCGGTGTTGAGCCTCTCCTTCAACCTCTCATCAGAATTCTTCAGTGAATAGGGGTTAAAGGAAGGATCTAGTGCGAGCACGATCCTTGAGTCCGTCCTCTTTGTTATGTCTGATACCAGTTTTACAAACGTCTTGCTCAAAAGCCCGCCCATAGTTTAGTATGGAAAGTCATAAAAAGGTTTTCGATAATCGGGAAGACTATCTCTCTTCGTCACGAATAATTTTTCTCTTGACTCCCTCCATCCTCAGAATCTCGG
>JAWCKT010000100.1:0-3711 GCA_038851515.1 Hadarchaeum sp. (SeqCode) | reverse complement strand
TAACCTTTATCCATTTTTTAAGAAAATCTTAAAAAAATAAAATTTGAGCTAATGTAAAAATTTTAAAATCTAAAGGGATATAAATTGAAAAATTTAGTTGAACGTGGATATTTATGAAAAACGAAAATTTTTCCGCGGAAAGGCTTAAATTTATCAAACCCTCCGCCATCAGACGAATGATCGACTTAAGCGCTGGTATGAAAGACGTCATTCATCTGGAGCAAGGAGAACCTGACTTCATCACGCCTGAGCATATACTGGATGCCGCAAAAAAAGCGATGGACGAGGGTTATACTCACTACACACAGACTCCAGGAACGTTGGAACTAAGAGAAGCCGTAAGCGAGAAGCTATCGCGGGAAAACGGCATTGATGTGGATCCAAAAACCGAAGTCGTGATAGTTTCTGGTACTCAGGAGACGATGATAATCGCTGCATTGGCCTTTCTGAATCTAGGGGATAGGTCATTGTTACTGGAGCCTTACTATCCCGCCTACTTTGAGGACACACTAATAGCTGGCGCTGTACCTGTACCAGTCCCGCTAAATGAAGAAGAAGGCTACCGAGTAGATCAAGAGGAGCTGGAAAAAAGAATTGACTCAAGGACAAAACTAATTTGGATATGTAGCCCCAGCAACCCAACAGGTCACGTCTTTACCAAGGAGGACCTGGAAATAATCGTAGATGTGGCCAAAAAGCATGACCTGTTGATATTTTCCGATGAAATCTATGAAAAGTTGACTTATGATGATGCCAAACATATAAGCATCGGTTCACTCCCCGGGGCCGAGGACAGAACCATAACCGTAAACGGATTCTCCAAGGCCTACGCCATGACGGGATGGAGAATAGGATATGCCGCGGCTAAAGGTGCTCTGGCTAGAGAAATAAACAAGCTACACTATTATCTAGTCCTCTGCCCCAGCTCCGTAGCTCAAAAAGCAGCTCTGGCCGCCTTGACTGGACCACAGGATTGCGTAGAAAAAATGCGCCAAGAATACGATCGAAGAAGAAAAGCTGTGCTCAAAGAATTGGAAAAACTTCCCGAAATTTCTTACGTCAGACCAAAGGGTGCCTTTTATGTGTTCCCTAATTTTTCAAGGTTGGAAAAAAACGATGAAAATCTTGCCAAGGAACTCCTAAATAAAACTCACGTTTGCACTGCCCCCGGTTCGGGATTCGGTGAGAGCGGCAGAAGCCATCTCAGAATTTCCTACTCGGCGCCATACGAACAGGTGGTAACGGGAATATCAAGAATCGTTGAAACTCTTGAAAAAACCAACAAGCCAATAAATTGAACTAAACTTTTCTTATTCTCTTAGTCAGCTTCCCACGCCATTCGATTCCCGTTATTCCCTCAGGTGCGGTTAGGAAGAAGACTACTACTATGATTAGCGGGATTAGGGGCCGATATTGGATTACAGCCGAGCCAAACACGCCGGCCAGAGCCGATGTCCCCCAGATCTCAGCCAATCCTGCGATAAAGCCGCCCAACAACGCACCATAGATGCTGTGGATACCACCGAGTATGCTGGCGGCGAAAACGCTTAACATAATCACGTCACCGATATTTGGATAACAGAGAATCCAAAGGGGAAGTAATGCGCCCGCTAAACCCGCGAGTCCACCGGCTAAAAACCAAGCTGTTGAGTAGACCAAGTTAACATTCACGCCAACGCTACCTGCAAGAGGAGGGTTCTCAATGGTCGCCCGCATGGCTGTGCCGAACTTTGTTCTGGTCAAGAAAAGATGCAAAATTATGATTATAGCTACCGCCAACAACGGAGAAATTATTACCACACCTGGGGTTCCGAAGATTTGTATGTCTGCCCCTCTAAGGAAGAACAATCTCGCACGCAGTTTGAAAACATTCGTCAAATAATCTGCATAGATGTTCAAAAAACCTAATAGAATGAAATTAAACGCAAACGTCAGTACAAAAAGTCCATCAAGAGAGATGCCCCTCTGGCTCAAAGGTCTGACTAAGAAACGATACAAGGCAAATGATATGAGTCCAGAGAGGACAAAGGCAGTTACAAGTTGACTATAGATGGGTAGTTTCCAGACTTCAGCGGCGGTCAAAGAAATATATGCTCCAGCTGTTGCCATGGACCCATAGGCAAAGTTCCAGATCTTAGTAGACATTAGAATTAGAGTAAAACCAATGGTCATACAGGCCAAAAGGGCAGCGTAAACTATGCCGTCGATGACTATTGGCTCAACCATTTTACCCCAACTACGTTTACTTAGGTGGATAAAAATATTGGTTTCAGGTGAGGTGTCCTAAACGGCTTTAGCTACGGTCGAAAGCAAAGATCAGTACTCGTATTCGATGCCTAAGTCCTGTAGCTCTTTTCTGATCTTTTCGTACAGTTCCATGTACTCCTGCGTTGGTTTCTTCTTCTCAACATCGTAGCATTCTCGGAAGGTCTTGCCCAGCGGTGGTGAGCTTATCCTACTTTCATACCTCTTCAAAAGTTCCTTGACGATTTCATTAACGTCTTCACGCTTCAGATGTGACCTTACCACAGCTAATCCTGATTCACACGCCATCCTTGATTCCATCGGCGTGGCCCTTTCTTTATATTTGTTCGAAGCAACTGCAGACTCCCAGAGAACGCTCGCTCCAGAAACCGCGCTGGTGATTCCGTGGGCGGCTGTCTCGTAAAGAACCATATCAGTACATGGACCAGCTGCAGCAAAACCGTTGGACAAAGTGATAAATCTGGTGTTCCTAGCCAAGGCTTGATAAATAGCACTGACTGTCCACAAGCATTCCTTCGTGGTCGTCGAGAAGTTCTTTATCTCGAATGGGAAGTTGCAGGTGATGTAGCCTTGGTTGACCACAAGCCCCATAATGTGGGAGGCAATGGCAATAATGGCAGTACCTTCCGGTCCCGCGTAGCCCCCGACTATCGGGCCCACTAAACAACCAGCCACATAGCCATTCTGATGGAAGTGAATCATTTTGTCAAGTTCGTCGTTCCCAACCTTCAACTCGCTCAAAATCGGTGTCCATCGTATGTCCGTGGGCTTGCATCCCCACTCAGGGACGCTGGTCGCAATTTGAGCTGCTGCCAACAAAGCTGTCCCTGTGAGCGTGATGGCAATTCCTGGCCTGCCCGCCCGTCTGGCCGCCTGTCTAGCCAACATCGCATGTACCACAGCCCCTCGAATCTCTGAAGGAGCACCCGTTTTTATTTCCAAACCTTCGATGTCCTCAAGCACCGGTGTGGAAACTGCATCGGCCAGCGGCTCCATGACATAAGCCATGACATACGGAATAAACAAATCTTCGTCGCATCTTACACCCACAGGAGTAAATCCGCAACCTGGCAGCTTTGTGTCCTCAACCTTTCTAGGGGCCCACCTTCAACGTAACAGGACATGGCTTCCTTGATTTCCCTTTCAGTAAAAAGAATCCTGCGGTAAGTGTTCGTACAGTAGCTACCAACGGATAAGTAGAAATCCCAAGCGGCTTTCCAGAGGTCGTCAGCCAGGGAGTCGTCGGAGAAGACGATCTGCTCCGGATCGAACCTGATGTCGTACTCCTTGATCACCCGCTTCAGGTTGGGGAAGAGGATCTTAGTGTCGAATTCCTTCTCGGTGCAGATGGGACCGGTCTCGGCGCGCTCCAGGACCTCGTTGATCCGCCACGGTGGCGCCGGCATCTATCTCCTCTCCGCGACCAGCCTCTTGGCCAGCTCGACG
>JAWCKT010000099.1:0-3729 GCA_038851515.1 Hadarchaeum sp. (SeqCode) | reverse complement strand
AAGGGTTACTCCCATCAACGGTTCCTGCATCTTCCTATGACTGAACGCGTAGTTCTCAACAAGCTCGCTCTTGGACCGCTTCTCCCAACTAGCAGGATCGAAATCCTTCTTGAGATAAGTTATCATCTCCCCATACGTTTTGAATGGTCTTTCGACAACCCAGAGCTGTGTGGCCGTCTCCCTTCTCGAAAGTTTCAAACCCCTATATGCTACTGGAAAGACATCGGTAAATGGAAAACTATCCTCGAAATCTTCAAACGGCCCCACGAACTCTTCCTTGATGTTCTTAACAGCCGTATCCTTTTCGCCCTCAACATATATCAGATCGACATCGAAAAACCTATAGGCAGCGAAGGGATCGTTTCCATCAACGCCGTAGGTTACTTCGAGCCCTCCGCCAGGCAGTCCTAAAAGTGGCACCTTGTCGACCGGCTCCAAATTCAAGGCTCTTGCAGCTCTTTGAAAAACCATATGACCTAAAATTCACCCAAGCGCGTATATTTATTTTTTTAGTCTCCTCTTACATGCTATGTCGGAGCGAAAAACGTTGCGAAAGAAAAATGAGGAGGAAACGGGTTTGGTTTGAGATCGTGCAGGACGTGAGATGGAGTATGGCCTAAATGGGCAACGGATAAAATAAGCAAATATAGCTCCTAAGCGGAGCATATGCTTGGATGATCGCTCGTGGACTTGTTGAGAGTCGGGATCATCGGTTGCGGTGGGATAGCCCGGGCTCACGCAAAAGGATACCTGGAACTGCCATCGATTAAGCTCGTAGCTGCCGCTGACATAAACCCCAAAGCTCTAAGGAGTTTCAAGGAAGAGTTCCAGGTTGGATCTACGTATGCCGATTTTGGCAGGATGCTGGAAAAGGAGAAACTGGACGTAGTTTCGGTTTGCACCTGGGCCCAATACCACGCGGCTGCAACGATAAGAGCTGCCAAGAGCGGGGTTAAGGCCATACTTTGCGAAAAGCCCATGGCTACTAACTTGGGGGAAGCTGATCGAATGTTAAGTGTCTGCAAGGAAAAAGGAGTAAAGCTCGCCATAGCCCACCAGCACAGGTTCGACCCAGTCAACACCCTGGCTAAGAGGCTCGTAACTCAGGGCGCCATAGGCAGTCCCATTTTGTTGCACCAAAGGACCGATGGAGGGCTTCTCAACAACGGAAGCCATGCGATAGATACCGCAAGGTACTGGCTTTCCGATCCTGAGGCGGAGTGGGTCATTGGTCAAGTGGAGAGGAAGACGAACCGGCATGAAAGGGGAATCAAGATAGAGGATCTCTGCGTCGGGCTAGTATGCTTCAGAGGAGGCACCAGGCTGGTAGTGGAGGTCGACACTCCGGCGATCGAGTCCAAAGGAAAGTTTTGCGACGCATACATCTTCGGCAGCGAAGGCACGATAGGGCTCGCGGAAAATGAGATTTTCCTTCATAGCGCTGGAGAAAAGGGTTGGAAGAAGATCGAGGCAAAGGGCGAAACCAACCAATTTGCAGAACTACTGGATTGGGTCGAAGGCAAACGATCCCACAGATGCGAAGCGGGGAAGATCAGAGGAACGATGGAGATAATGATGGCTATTTACGAATCGGCAAGGTCCAGGGGATTGGTCAAGCTACCCCTAAAAACAAGGGAATCGCCATTGGAACTGATGATCAAATCCGGCCAGCTCCCCTTGGAAAAAAGGAGGAAATACGACATAAGGCTTCCGAAGGAACTTTGGAGGAGCGTCTTGGCGTAACAGTCTTAAAAATTTTGAAACGCCGCTGATTGTGTTATCTGAAAAATTTTTGGTGGAGGTCGGACGGGCATCAGGAAGCGCCTCTGCGTGAGCGGACTTCGGTGGGAAGAAAAATTCCGCGTTCGGCCAGACCTGGTGAGCGAAAATTAATTAGTATTAGCCAGAGGCGCTGTGTTGCAGGAGCATAGTTTACCCTATTTTAAAAATTCTTTTAAGGCTAGAAAGAAATCAACAGTATCGGATAGAATGGAGCTGCACGCTATTATCTGGAAGGAAGAGTGTACGTACGTAATAAAGGAGGCTGTTACGGGGGTGACCACTCAAGGCAAAACAATACAAGAGGCGATGGAAAATTTGAAGGGGGCCGTCAGCCTCTATTTAGAGGAGGTGCCCGAAGCGGCCGAGGAAATAAAAGCCCTGAAGCCAATAGGCGCGGTTAGTGTTGAAATTACCTAAGCAAGCTCTCAGGACAAGAAATAGTTAAAATACTGGTCAAGGAATTCGGGTTCGAGATCTACCGGCAAAGAGGGAGCCATGTTGTCCCAGAAAAATGGAATATGGCAAAAAGATCGTTACGGTAGTGCCGATGCACGAGGAAGTGAAACTTGGGACGCTATTGGGAATATTAAAATTAGCAAAAATTAGAAGAGAGGAATTCCTACAAAAATTGTTGAAATATTCGGATTACGTATGTTTTTAAGGGAAACCCTCAAATTCCCGAGATTAGGCCCATGATCCTTCAATTCGTATTGGGTCCTCGGATTCCATCGAGAAGCCTCTCCGCCTCCAGTAAGCGTCGGATTCGGTTGAATCGGCGGCCGTACTTATTCCAGCCTTTGGCAAGAGTCATCGTCCTTGTCAATCCCAATACATCGGCCCTGCTTGCGGTAAAATCCAGGAAGCAGAAGAAGGCGCGCCCGCCCTCGCGTGATCGCCTACAACCTTGCCGGATTGGTTAAAAATCCGGTCAGATTGATTTGAAATGGAGCCCCCTGGGAGGGAAAATTTAAATGTATGTATGATTTGTTTACAATTGGTGAATAGTGTGAATATAACCATAAGGGATTTGGACGAGGCGGTCTTCAGAAAATTCAAGGCCAAGGCCGTGGAGGAAGGAATGAAGCTTGGAGAGGCCGTCACCCAGGCGATGGAAACGTGGATCAAACAGAGGAAAACGGAGCCCCGATTGCGTCTTCTGGAGATAAAGCCATTCGATTGGGGGGAAGGAACGGAAAGAGCAAGCATTGAGGTCGATCAGATACTGTATGGAGGGAAGCGATGATCCTTCTCGATTCCAGCTTCATCATCGCTTACTTGAACGAAGCGGACGAGAACCACGCCGAAGCCATCAGAATGGCAAAGGATGTGGACGGCGGGAAGTACGGTCCTCCAATTATCACGGATTACATCTTTGACGAGGTCATTACGGTCATGCTATTCAAAACTAAGAAACTTAGGAAAGTGGCGGAAGCGGGCGAAATGTTGTTGCGCGCAAATCGGCTATTAACGATCGATCAGGATACGTTCCAATTGGCATGGGAAATCTTTAAGGAGCAAAAGAGGGCAACGTTCAGTTTCACCGATTGCACGAGCATCGCGGTCTGCAGGGAAAAAGGGATATCAAACGTGGCGACGTTCGACCAAGAACTAAAGAGGTTGGACGAGCTAATCGCGATATGATCCGGGGAGAATCACCATTCTATATTTTCAAGCCATGTTTCATATGTTAGGGCTATTCACAATTCGTTATAAGCTAAGGACAGCTCCTTTCCAGCATGGATAAGAACATCAGGCTCTCCCTGGAGGAGCTTTTCGGCTCCCTCGACATCCTTGTGGAGTTTGAGGATGACGCAAAGACCGACCTCATAAAGTTTGTAGAGCTTGAAAACCATCTGTCAGAGCTTTTGGGAGTGAAAGTCGACCTTGTGGATAAAACCACTTTGAAGCCAGCTATAGGGAAACGGATTCTGCGAGAAGTGGTTTACC
>JAWCKT010000098.1:0-3738 GCA_038851515.1 Hadarchaeum sp. (SeqCode) | reverse complement strand
CAGCAGTTCCAGTGACAATCGCCGCGTCTATGAACCCGATCTCAAGCAATGAGCTGAGCAGAGCGGTCACCGCGCCACCATCTTGAGCACGGATTTTAGTGCTTGAATCATTAGCTTCCACCGAGAGGGCGTGCCTGTAAGTGCCTATCAGTTCATCGTTGGGTGGTGCACCGAAAACCGGAATCTGCAGGCTGGTGGGGTCAACAACTTCAGGACAGGTACCGTAGCAGATGCCGCAGTTGATACAGACACCCTTCAGCGCTGGTTTTTCATTGACCCTTTCCAGAGCCTGCACCGGACAGGTTGCCACGCAGCTGCCGCAGCCTATGCAGTAATCGGGATTTACAACATCCTTGGCCAGATGCTGCCAGACCTTTACCATATTATTTCCTCTTAAACCCGTACTGTTCAGGATTATAAAAGGGCCACTCCACAACTTCGGCTTTCCTTTTTCTGCTGTGGATTTCTATCGCGAGAGTATCGCCCGTCTTAACCTCGGGAGGCACATAGCCCATCGCGATTCCTATCTTCAAAAGGGGTGAGAAGGTGCCAGAGGACACCCAGCCAATCTTTTCGCCATCCCTGAAAATACTGTAGCCCTGTCTAGGTATCCCAGGTTCGAGCATTCGCAGCCCAATTCTAATTTTCTTCAACCCTGATTTCTTTTGCTCCAGCAATGCCTCGCGCCCAACGAAGTCGCCTTTGTCAAGTTTGACCGCAAATTCTATTCTTGCCTCTAAGGGCGATATCTCCTCAGTGAGATCATTTCCATACAAGCACAGGCCGGCTTCAAGTCGCAAAGTATCGCGGGCCCCGAGCCCACAGGGTTTGACTCCATATTCCTTACCGGACTCTAAGATGGCTTTCCACAGCAACTCCGCCCGTTTAGGATTGTCCTGGGGTTCATCCATCAGGAACATTTCCAAGCCGTCTTCACCAGTATAACCGGTCCTGCTGACGAGTGATTCTGTGCCGGCGATATTCACCCAACTGGCCCTGAATCTCTTTATCTTCGCCAGATCGAAGTCAGTTAACTTTTGTAGCGTTGGTATCGCTTTTGGCCCTTGTAGGGCAAAAAGAGTCGTCGTCATAGTTATATCCTTTATTTCCACATCAAACTCGTTTTTCTGGGCGAACCAATTTCCTATTTTTATCACGTTGGAGGCGTTGCAGACCACGAGATAGTCGTTTTCAGCTAGGCGATAGACCAAGATGTCGTCGCGAGTTCCTCCGCGCTCGTTGGTCACCGTTGAGTATTGGCTCCCCAGTATTTCAAGCTTGGAGACATCGTTGGTCGTCACCATTTGAAGAAATCTCAGCGCCTCTCGGCCGCTCACTTTAAATTCTCCCATATGGCTGACGTCAAAAAGTCCCGCCGCTTCCCGCACAGCCATATGTTCCTCTGCCAAGCTAGTGTAGCTAAGCGGCATCTCCCATCCCGCGAACTCGATTAGCTGCGCACCCAGCGAGCGATGGATGTTGGCTAAATGAAGCTTTTTCATGTTATCCTATCCTTTTTCTTTTCGTTTCCTTTTTAGTTTTCGGCTTTAACTTAGATTGTTTCCAACTATTGTTTAAGAATTTCGCGAGGTTGTTTTAGGGCACAGAAGGTGACATTTTCAAGGCATCTTTTTCGGCCCTTTTGACGATTTCGCCCAGCTTCGCTTTAACATCCTTAGGTAACGGGGTTGGCTCATGTTCCTCCAATATCTTTTTTGCCATCTCCTTGGCCCTATGGATCATATCCTTTCTGCCCTCCTTTTCCCAAGTCCAGATCGAGCTTCGGTCAGTTATCACGGCATCCAGAATCTCCTTCTTATAATGTTTCAGCGTGTGTTCGGTTGCTATGAAGCTTCCTCCGGGGCCAATTTTGCAGATCAGGTCTACGCCCAAGGTTTCCTCATTCACCTCAGTACCTTCGGCGATTCTTGAAACCATACGCATGATTTCCCAGTCGATCATGGCCTCCTCATAAGAAACCCCTCTTGAGGCTAAGGAAGATCCTATGCCCATAACCATATGGTTTCCGGTCATGGTTGCATAGAGGGCAGATAGCGCCATCTCATAACCTGCCTGTGCGTCGGGTACTTTTGAGTCAGTAGCTACTCCCACCCAAGTTGGTATCCCATAAAAACGTCCGAGCTGAGCGTTCGCGGCAATCGCGAAAGCCCGTTCCGGACAGCCGCACAGGGCTTCAGCCTTTTTCATATCCATAACGTGAGAAAGGCCGATCGAATAGGCAACTGGAATTCCGGGTTTGATGAGCTCGATGAGCGTGATTCCGCTCAGCACATCCGCATTAGCAACGGCTAGCGACCCCGCCATCGTTATCGGACCCGTGGCACCGATGATCGCCTCGGTGGCCACTAAGCAGGGCAGACCTTTAGAGGCCAGTTCAAACCAGACATCGAGAGCAATGGCACAGTGTTGTAGCGGGCTAACGGCACAGCCAGCACCGAAAATTAGCGGGTTCTTTATTAGCTCTTCCTCCCCTCCTTGGATAACGCTGGCCATCTCAAAAACATTTCTCGCCCCAGCGCCGGAGTAGAGATTTTGTTCTAAAAATTTTGAGCTGTTGTTTGCCATCGCTTCGAACTCGTGTTCTGCCGAGACCATAGGATTTACATCTCGGGCCATTGGCGGTGTTATGAACCAAACATCTTCCAAGGCGTCGGCGAATCTTGCCCACTCACCCACATCTTTTTTAGTAGTTTCTCTGACTTCACCTGTTTTTAGGTCCACAATCAGGGGTCCTCCCATCATTCCCCAATATGACCTGTCATCGCCAACAACGAAGTCGTTTTTTCTTTCTCTTCCAGCGAGTCTAAATTTACCTGGGACCCGTTTCAGGGCATCTTTGACCAGAGATTCCGGCAGCTTAGCGATCTTTGTCTTGTAGTCCACTTCTGCACCTGCTTTTTCCAGTATTCTTAGGGTCTCCTCCCTTTCATACCAGACACCAGCTCGCTCCATTATTTCCAGAGAGGCTTGGTTGATGTCGTAAAGTTCGTCATTGGTGAAAGGCTCAATTAGTTTTCTAGTCATTCTCCCATTTCCCCACCAGTCTTTTGCATTCCTCTATTCCTATCAAGGCATCACCAGCAAAAGCATCGGCACCGATCTTTTTGGCGAATTCGGCCGTTATCGGGGCACCTCCGACGATGGTCTTTGCCCTTAAACCAGCGTTCCTCAAGGCCGCTATGATGGTGCCCATGAATTGCATTGTCACGGTTAGTAAGGCAGACATTGCGACGATATCTGCATCCACTTCTTTTGCCATTTCTACGAATTTTTGGATAGGGACATCCCTACCAAGGTCATAAACCTCGAACCCAGCGCCTCTGAGGAGGGCCTTCACAAGGTTCTTGCCTATATCGTGCATATCACCCATCACGGTGCCTATGACAATTCGACCCAGCGACTCGGTCTTGCCAGTTCTCTTTAGGAGTTCTGGTTCCAAAATTTTGTAGGATTCTTGAAAGATTTCGGCACATACCATTATTTCAGGGAGAAAGTACTCTCCATTCTCGAATTTGTCACCCGCTTCCCTCAACGCCTTTATCGATCCTTCGTTAAGCACCGCGAGTGGATCAATCCCTTTTTCGATAGCTTCTTTTGTATATTCTTTAGCGCCATTCAGGTCGAAATTCAAAACAGCATGGTAAATCTTTTTGATAATATCATCGCTTTCACTCATTTTACCTTTTTTAATTCGTTTTGTAAACTATTTAAAATATG
>JAWCKT010000097.1:0-3752 GCA_038851515.1 Hadarchaeum sp. (SeqCode) | reverse complement strand
GACTCATGCCGAGGTCGATTAAACCTTGCCGGGGCACGAGGCCATAGGTGGGCTTAAGACCGACGATGCCGCAGTGGCTGGCCGGATTTCTTATAGAGCCACCAGTATCGCTGCCAAGACAAATATCGCACAGTCCCGCAGCGATCGCCGCAGCACTCCCGCTGCTGGAACCCCCTGGGATGTGGCCGGGGGCAGCGGGGTTGTCGGTGGGGCCGAACGCGCTTGACTCGCCGCTGGAGCCACAGGCGAACTCATCCATGTTGTTCATGCCGATGATAATCCCATCTTCATCCCTGATCCTTCTGATCACCTCGGCATCGTATGGCGAAACATAATCTTGAAGGGTACGTGAGGCGCAGGTTGCTCTCAGCCCAGCGACGTTAATGTTTGATTTTATCCCGATGGCGAGGCCAGCCAGTTTTCCCACCCTTTCACCCTTCTTTATTTTGCGGTCCACCGCCTCGGCATCAGTCAGAGCGTTTGGGTTGATCTCGATGAAGGAGTTGATCTTCCGGTCCAGTTTTTTGATTTTTTCTAGCAATGAAGAGATATTTTCAGCAGCGGAGAGGTCGCCCCGCTTGATTTCAGCCAGCTTTTCTAGCGTTCCTTGGACCATCTCGCCACTTCCACCTTAAGGTTGCCCCGTTCATCGGATTTTGGCATCAGGGAGATGAACCGGCTTCGAAACAGCGAGCGCTCCTCCTCGGACGAAGGCTCACCGTCAGCGCGGACGACATTGTAGGCCTCTAAGCTGTAGTAGGTCTCCTTTAGCTCCGGAATATTTTCGGTAGCCTTGACAAAAGAGGCGATTATTTCCTCAGCACTGCGTTTAATTTCCTCTTCCCTGTCGCCCATAGCATCCCCAGTTGATATCACGTTTGATATAAGAAAAGTTTGGGGTTTATCCCGCGTCGAGCAAGCT
This sequence comes from Hadarchaeum sp. (SeqCode), assembly GCA_038851515.1. GTDB lineage: Archaea > Hadarchaeota > Hadarchaeia > Hadarchaeales > Hadarchaeaceae > Hadarchaeum. The sequence continues at coordinate 2,830 of JAWCKT010000097.1, read as the reverse complement.
TAATCCTTTAAAGACAAGATAATTCTGGAGTGGCATTATGAGGAAGCCGGCAAGATTTGGTGAGCCACTGCCTGGCGATAAGGTTCGGTGTCACCTTTGCCCCCGCCTATGTGTAATTCCCATGGGCGAAACCGGTTTCTGTCGCACTCGGTTGAACGATCGCGGCCAGCTTTACACTCTCATCTATGGTTCGGTGACATCGATGGCGATTGATCCCGTGGAAAAAAAACCCCTTTATCATTTTCTGCCCGGCAGCGACTCTTTTTCAATAGGCACGGCCGGTTGTAATCTCGCCTGCCGTCACTGTCAAAATTGGACGATCTCGCAGGCGAACATAGAGGAAGTAGATCATGAAAATATGTTACCCGAGAGGGTGGTGGAGCTGGCTCAGAAGTATCGTTGTCCGAGCATTTCCTACACCTATTCGGAACCATCGATCTGGTTTGAGTTCGTTTACGACACGGCCAAAATTGCCCACGCGGCAGGGATTTACAATATCTACGTCACTAATGGCTACATGAGCCTAGAGGCCTGGGAGGAAATCAAACCCTATCTCGCCGCGGCCAATGTTGATGTGAAAGCCTTTTCCGATGATTTCTACCGAAGGGTCTGTTCTGCCCCTGGAATTGAGCCGGTTCTGAGGACCTGCGAGTGGATGGTGGAAAACGGGATTCACCTTGAGACCACCTACTTGATCATCCCCGGTGAAAACGACAATCCTGATGAGATCCGCAAGTTTTGCAGGTGGGAGGTGGAGAAGCTGGGCCCCGATGTCCCGACTCACTTCAGCCGCTTTTTCCCCATGTATAAAATGAGCGACCGGGAGCCGACTCCAGTAAGGACGCTTGAGCTGGCTCTGAAGATAGCCAAGGAGGAAGGACTGCACTACGTCTACATCGGCAATGTGGCCGGCCATAAGGGCGATAACACCTACTGTCCCAATTGCGGGAAGCTTCTTATTGAAAGGTTTGGCTTTGACATCCTCCGTTATGAGATCAAGGATCATAAATGCCCCAAATGTGGCACCGAGATCAAAATTTTTGGGGAATACAGCCCAGCCTCAGGATAACTCAGCTTTGCCTTATGGCGGCCTTTAGCTCCTTCATACCGAGGTCAGCAATTTTCTTTGCCTGCTTTTCTGTTTTGGCCTCGGCAAAGCAGCGGAAAATGGGCTCGGTTCCTGAGGGTCTGAGCAGGAGCCAGCCTTCCTCAAAATCTATTCTCAGCCCATCCTCACGACAGATTTGATGGTCTGAAAACCTCTTGGTCAATCGCACGAGCACTTTAGCTTTTTTATCGTTGGGACACTCCAGCCTTTTTTTTACTTGGAAGTAGACGGGCAAGGTTAGGTTAAATTCTGAGGTCTTCATTTCAGTTTTATCCAAGGCCGCAATAAACTGAACTGCAGTCATTATGCCATCTCTGCAGAGCAACCAATCAGGGAAGATCACACCACCGTTCTCCTCCCCGGCTATGTCACCACCATTTTTTCGAAACTCCCCGACTAGCTCAGGCTCACCAACCTTGGTTCTCACCACCTCACCACCTAACTTGGCGGCGACATCTTCAAGGACGGAGCTCGTGGCCACGGTGGTCAGGATTTTGGGGCTATTTTTTCCCCCGAGGTAATGTAGAGCCACATGGGCGAAGACCCTATCTCCACTGATAATCCCCCCGCGTTCGTCAACGATGAGGGTTCGGTCGGCATCGCCATCGTGCGCCACCCCTAGGTCGGCCTTACAACCGACGACGGTCTTGGCCAGCTCCTTCAGATTTTCAGGGACGGTTTCCAGTTTTCGGCCCGGAAAGGTTCCATCAAGCTGGCCGTTGATTGAAATCACCTTGCAGCCCAGCTCCCTGAGAAGAATTGGTGTGACTAAATTCCCCACGGCGTTGGCGCAGTCGACGACCACTTTCAACTCACGCTTGAACCTCGGAACCCTTTTTTTGATGGCGGCAACGTAGGGAGACAAAGCCTCCGCGCTTTCAAAGTGCCCAATATCGCACCAGCTCAGCATCTTTGAACCGCGGGACATTATGCGCTCAATTTTTTCCTCCCGCCAGCGCTGAAACCCAGCGCCATCGTGGTCCCAGAATTTGATTCCATTGTACTCAGCAGGGTTGTGAGAGGCGGTGATCATGACACCGGCATCGCAGTTGAAGTATCTGGTGGCGAATGACAATACTGGGGTTGGAGTTAGACCTAATCTGATGGCATCGCAGCCGCCGGAGATCAGGCCAGCTACCAGCGCTTCTTCAAGCATCACACCGGAGGTTCGGTTGTCTCTCCCCACAGCAACTCTGCCACGGTTGCCAAGATCGGTCGCCAGTGCTTGGCCCAGCTCGAGCGCAGTTTTTATTGTCAGCTCTTTGTTAACTATTCCTCTAACTCCAAAGGTTCCGAAGAGCTTGGACATGAATGTCAACTCATAATCGCCGCACAAATATTAAATCGTGACGTGATAGTTTACTCGGGCCCGTGGCCTAGCTAGGATAAGGCGGCAAGTTGGAAGACCCGCAAGCCTTCTATCCCGGCGAGGAGAGCTGCATATCGTGGGTTCAAATCCCACCGGGCCCGCCTCTTCAACCCTTTCTTTGGAGCCTTTTCAAAAAAAGATAAAAAAGAGTAACACTGTGATATCACTGGTGGGGATTTGAAGTATATTGTGGATCCCGATCCCAAATGGGTGGAGCATGCCACAAAGAGGTTCGCCGCGCCATTTGTGGATAAGCCTTATGATAGAATTGACGTTGATCCCATTCTGTTGTCCGAGGCCGGGTACTTGGCCGGAATGTCCGCCAAGGAGTGGTACCTTAACCCTAAGAAGGG
>JAWCKT010000096.1:1360-3757 GCA_038851515.1 Hadarchaeum sp. (SeqCode) | reverse complement strand
AAACCAAGGGCCAGGATACGGAGCAGGACAGGGTGAAGCGCCGCTATCTAGACGAATGGACGCAGGCGGTGAACGCCCACGGTGGCTTTGGCCGTTGGCGATGAGCAGTGGCGCAACACCCTGGCGAGATTCGAGACGTGCTCATGCAACACGAGGAAGCGAGGACGGGAGGCTAACGTCCGCTGCATGCTGGGCGTTAGACCACTTGGCAGGTTTGACAACTAACCATACAGAGATAAGAACGATGACTAGACACAAGACTGGGGCACGTGAAGAGTGGCTTGCGGCTCGGCTTGAGCTGCTCGAGGCGGAGAGGGGGCTCATGCGGCACAGCGACGAACTGGCGTGGCGACGGCAGGAGCTGCCATGGGTTCGGATCGATAAGGCGTATCGATTTGAGACCGACGAGGGGAACGCCTCGCCGGTAGCCCTCTTCCGAGGGCACTCGTAACTCCTCGTCTACCACTTCATGTTCGGGCTCGACTAGATGGCTGGCTGTCCATCCTGCTCGGCAATTGCAGACGGCTTCAACGGTTTCGTCGTCCACTTGGCCAACCATGACGTCATGCTTTGGGCGGTGTCGCGGGCGCCCCTCGCGAAGCTGCAGGCGTACAAGCGGCGGATGGGGTGGACGTTTCCCTGCGTGTCCTCGTTCGGCAGCGACTTCAACTTCGACTTTAACATCTGGTTCACCGAGGAGCAACAGCGCGAGGGAGATATCAAATACAACTACCGGCACGAGGCGGCGGTACGTGGGCCTCTCGCAGGGAAGACCGTTCGAACCTACCACCGATCCGTTCCTGAACACTCGCGTAACTCCTAAATTACCAGGAAAGTCCCACGGGGAGAACCCACTTCTCGCAATACGGTCCCAACCCCGACTCTTTTAGCCCCATAAGAGCGATCTATTTATAAAGACAATACCGGAGTTTCACAGGCTACGAAACTCCCAGGATATCGGATCAAAGGTTGTTACCCACAAGGGGCATCCCTACACAGTAGGGGCAGGTCTTGTACCTGTTCCTCTTCGACTCTCTTCTCTCATCTTCGGTAGGAATCGAAGGCTACGACCCGACGATTGCCCCGCCGGAGCTTTCACTCTTTATGCCAGTGTATATGTGTCATTACTTCCTTAAAAATCAGGTATCCAGGGTAGTCTCACAGAACAACTCTTCCACCGAAAGTTTCTTCTTGATCAGGTGCTGTTCCAGCATATATTCTATGAAGGTCTCCAACACTTTCCGATTGGCTTTGATTCCATAGGGCCAGAAATCTTTTCCCAAAATTTGACGAACATCGTTCATATGTATATCTAACCAGGGAACCATATATTTCAGTCCTTCCAGCGTCTGATCCAGATCTTCATAGCAGATATCCCGAGCTTTGCAGAAAGCCCGATACAAACTGAAAGCAATCCAGGGGTTTTCTCGATAAAGAGATTCCTTAATAACCACACAGTGCATAATGGGGAAGATACCTGTGCGCTTGTAGTACTCGATTTCAAGTTGTCTGGGATTGGCAAAGAGTTGTTTGATATGAGGAGGGCCATTTTTGAATTTCGGTGGAACCCGAGGCATGAATAACGCATCTAATTCTCCTTCAATGAGCAAATCTGCCAGCATCTTTCCGGTTCCCTGGGGAATCAGTTGCCACTTTATATTGGGTGGAAGATCGAGTCCAACTTCGGCCCGTCCCAAATACCAGCTTATGGTTTCTGGCATAACCCCATAATCGTGCTGAAGAATCCCCTTAGTCCAGACCGCTGTGGTCATTTGATATTGAGGAGCTCCTACCTTTTTGCCCCGCAGATCTGCAGGTTCATGGATATTGGATTTGGTATTGACGAAAATACCGGAATGGGGGAAGAATCGGGCCAGAAATACTGGAATAGCAATGTAAGGAGCCTGTCCTAAAGATCTTAAAAGTACATAGGTTCCCATGGTCATCTCTGAAGCATCATATTCCTGACCTCGAACCATTCTCCAGACCGAATCGTCAGGCGCATAAGGCAAGAGATTTAAGGCAATTCCTTCAGGTTCTACTTGCTTGAGCATCAAGGGTTTAACCCGGTCGTAATCCCAACATGCAAGCGTAAGAGGTAGTTTAGACATAGGCTTACTTCCCTTAGAAGGGCCTCCTGTTACTACGAGAAGCGAAATTACGAGGAGTTTGTAAGTCAAAGAGATTATCCTCTATAGGATTCATCTTTATAACCTTTGACCTCGCTCCCGTTCCTCGTACTAACAGTTTTACGTTGTACATTTTCAATGGACGGTATTTTAACTCCGAGATTTCTGTGAAGTCTCCAGTAAAACCTTGATCAGATTGCGTGCGGCTTCACTTTCCCAATTACGAGAACCTCGGGCTCCTCCGATAATCATCCCGTTGGGATCCACT
>JAWCKT010000096.1:0-1339 GCA_038851515.1 Hadarchaeum sp. (SeqCode) | reverse complement strand
ATAGAATTCACCGCATAGGTGGAAGTGGTTACCTGTTTTGGGTCCAATAGAATCGGGAAACTCAAATGAAAGGCATCTGCAAAATGAGCTACCACTCCCATTTCCTCTTGATCAATGGAAATAGCCAAGATGACAAAATTTTGATCTTTAAACTCCTGATAAAGTTTCTCCATAGAGGGCATTTCTTCCCGACAAGGACCGCACCAGGTTGCCCAAAAGTTTAAAAGAATCCATTTCCCACGAAAATCACTTAATCGAACCTCATCCCCAGAGAGGCTCGGTAAGGCAAAATCCTCGGATTGCAGATTTCGTTCAAATTTTTGTATGGCCATCTGGCGCATGTAGGAGGAAATCTTCCTGGCCAATTGAGAATCCTCTTTTTCCGGGGATGGAGAGCCCTGGGGATGGGAAGTATTTTCCGGCGCCGTTGGAAGTTCTAAGTCTTTTTCAATGGTTTCATTTCCGGTTACCAGAATAACGGGGAGCCCAATAAAAAGACCAATACCCAAAGCAATTCCCAGGAATATTAGGAGACTCAGCAGCCATATCTTTTTTTTCATAAAAGGTCTTCTCTCGGATAGCAAGGTGTCCTTCATAGCTACTTTGCGGAATTTCTATTTTAGAATGTAAAATCAATTCTGATTTGACATAAGACCCTCACCGGTCGTTCAGGTATCGACTTTCTGGGTCTGCCCGGCAAATGTTTTATCCCTGCTTTAGAAATATAAAACAGCCTGGAGAAAAAGTTGTCAATGGCTTTATTTGAAAAAAAGCTCAACTCGTGAGAGGATTCCATCCTCCATAAAATGAAGCTGGGTCAAAAGTTTCTCAAGCTTTGTAAAAAGAGGCAGGAGAAAAAACTTCTCGGTTATTTCCTCAGGCTCTACATAGTTTTCCAAGGAATTATGGATAGAACAATAGACCTGGTTGTTTTCAATGAAGTATCGGCCTCCTTCTGGACAAAACAGCGGGCGCTTTACGTTTCCAAATTTGAGTAAGTCTTGAATCACTTCGGAATCGTCCAGACCTGATTTCGTACCTCCAGATAATTCCACCAGATTTTGTAAGGTAACCAGATTTTCCTTGCAGGACCCCTTCATCTGGTTCCTAACCAGTTGAAGCAAATATCCCTGCAACTGCGGAATTTTATCAAAATTAATTTCTGTCTGAAGATCAACCTCTGGCATCGATACCTCCAGAAGATGACCCTTCTGCCGGGAGATCTGGGGAAAATCTATAATTCGTTTGATGGCTTCGGAAGAGGTCGATAATACGAATAATTTTCGGACTATCGTGCCGTAGATATTCAAATAGCCTACGATATTAACTTTTTTGATTT
>JAWCKT010000095.1:0-3786 GCA_038851515.1 Hadarchaeum sp. (SeqCode) | reverse complement strand
CTTTAGCACTTTTTTGGGTCTCATCAATTAAAGCTTAATTGTTTTTTATAAGACCTTTTTCATCCGTAGCAGAATTAACAACAGGTTTGATGCTTTAAATTAGTCAGCATAAGATATTCTGGTGTTTAAGATGCAAAAACCTAGGGTCAGACAGCCGTTAATAGCGGTGCTGGGCCATGTCGACCACGGCAAAACATCTTTGCTAGATGCCATCAGAGGAACTAGAGTTGCCGCTAGGGAAGCTGGCGCGATTACACAGCACGTTGGAGCCAGCGAGATACCTGTGGATGCAATTAGGAAGATTTGCGGAAAACTTCTGGAGAGATTTAAGATAGAGCTTTCCCTGCCTGGCCTTCTTTTTATCGACACACCAGGCCATGAAGCTTTCACCAATCTTCGTCGGAGAGGCGGTTCTCTTGCTGATCTTGCCACCCTCGTAGTTGATATCAACGAGGGATTCATGCCCCAGACGTTGGAATCTTTAACAATTTTAAGGACGTATAAGACCCCCTTCATGGTAATTGCCAATAAGATAGATTTAATTCCCGGCTGGAAGGCGATTCCACGTGCCTGTTTTCTAGAATCCTTTGCGAAACAACGCCTGGAGGTTCAACGGGCACTGGATGAAAAAGTTTATGAACTCGTTGGAAAGTTGCACGAGCTAGGATTTGAGTCTGAGAGGTTCGACCGGGTCAGCGATTTTCGCAGGCAGGTTTCTATAGTTCCTGCCAGTGCCAAGACTGGTGAGGGCATTGCGGAGATTTTAACTATCTTGGCTGGACTTGCACAGAGATACTTGGAGAAGGAGCTGATGGTTGAGGTAACTGGTCCCGGGCGCGGGACTGTTCTCGAAGTGAAAGAGGAAGTTGGGTTGGGTAAAACAATAGATGTGATCATATACGACGGCGTGGTGGCAAAGGGTGATCTTTTTGCGGTGGGCGGTCTGGATAAGGTAATTACGTCGAAGGTTAGATGCCTTCTTCAGCCCAAGCCTCTTGACGAAATTCGAGACCCAGAGAATAGGTTCAATCAAGTTGAAATGGTTCATGCCGCCGCCGGAGTTAAGATTGCCGCGCCGAATCTTGAAGGAGTAGTGGCCGGTGCGCCTTTTTTGGTGATTAAGGACATAGCGGCGGCGGAAAAACTCTGGCAGGAAATGCAGCAGGAGCTGGAGCGGGTCAGAATAATTTCCGATATAAATGGGGTGGTTTTAAAGGCCGATGCGTTAGGCTCTCTTGAAGCTCTTGAGGGTCAGCTAAAGGCAAAAGGTATACCAATTCGCAAAGCTGATGTTGGTGATGTTTCTCGGCGGGATGTTATTGAAGCGGCCACAGTTGGCAAGAGCGACCAGCTTCTAGCCGTGATATTGGCCTTTAACGTTAGGGTCTTGCCAGACGCAGACTCTGAGGCCGAACGTGAGGGCATTCATATAATCAGAGATAATGTGATTTACAGGTTGCTGGAACAGTACGAAAGTTGGGCGAAGAAAAAGAGTGAAGAAGTTAGGGCGAATCGCTTGCAGGGGTTCATCAGGCCTGGAAAAATCGTCATCAAGCCCGGCTATGTGTTCAGGCGTAGCGATCCGGCCATCGCAGGAATCGATGTTTTGGGTGGTGTGGTTAGAACAAAAACCCCATTGATGAATAAAGAGGGCAAGTCGATCGGTTTCATTCGTGAGCTACAAAAAGACAAGAAGCCTGTTCAGGAAGCAAAGCTTGGTGATGAGCTGGCCGTCTCCATAGATGGACCAATGATCGGTCGCCATGTTCAAGAGGGAGATGTTTTATATACGGATGTACCAAGAGACCATGTGCTCGCACTGAAGAGAGATCTGCGCGATCTCCTTTCAGGTGACGAGCTTTCGGTGCTTGATGAGATAATCGCCATCAAGCAGAAAATGGATCCAACCTATGGAGTGATGTGATGCCGTTCAAAATGGTGGTTGCAGACCCGAAGACAGGGAGGAGCTATAAGCTGGAGGCTCGAGAGCCGGAGGCCCGCAAATTGATCGGGTTGAGAATCGGAGATAAGTTTGATGGTGGGATAGTGGGATTACCCGGCTATGAGCTTCAGATAACCGGTGGCACTGATCGGGATGGATTTCCCATGCGTCCGGATATTGCAGGTTCGGGGCGGGCGAGTGTTTTGCTGGCAGGAGGACCGGGTTTTTCGCCAAAGAGACCCGGTGAACGCCGCAGAAAGATGGTGCGTGGCTCTAGAGTTTCTGAGGAAATCATGCAGCTCAACGCAGCGATAACGAAGTGGGGTGAAAAGCCCATCGAGGAGATAATTCAGCCTAAGGAGACAAAGCAGACTTAGTTGATAACGGATTAAAATCACTGTGTTTTTAATGTTGGAGGAAAACTTGAACAAGGTGGAAAATGCCCCAAGCGGAAGTCAATATAGGTCTTGTGGGTCACGTTGATCACGGCAAGACGACGCTGACGGAAGCGCTCTCAGGTATCTGGACAGATGTTCACAGCGAGGAGATACGCCGGGGCATCTCGATTCGCTTGGGTTACGCCGACACTTCTTTTTATAAATGCCAGGAATGCGGACGGTACACTACTAAGGAAAAATGCCCCTACTGTGGTGGGACCACCCAATTCCTGCGCCGTGTTTCTTTTGTTGATGCTCCAGGTCATGAGATGCTGATGGCCACCATGATCTCAGGTGCTGCGATAATGGATGGTGCCATATTGGTTGTGGCGGCAAACGAAACCTGCCCGCAGCCGCAAACTAAGGAACACTTGATGGCATTGGATATAATTGGTGTGAAAAATATCGTTGTGGCTCAGAATAAAGTTGAATTGGTTTCGCGTGAAAAAGCCCTTGAGAACTATAAGCAGATAAAGGAGTTCTTGTCGGGGACCTCGGCAAAGGATGCGCCGATAATCCCCCTCTCAGCAATCCACAGGGCCAACATTGACAAGCTAATCGAGGCCATTGAAAAAGTGATTCCGACCCCAAGACGAGATGAGACCAAGCCAGCTCGCATGTATGTGGCCAGGTCTTTCGATGTTAATCGTCCGGGGACAAGGCCAGAGAATCTCCGCGGCGGTGTTTTGGGGGGGTCTTTACAGCAGGGAAGGCTGAAGGTTGGAGATGAAATAGAACTTAAGCCGGGCATAAAGATAAGCCGGGAAGGCCGGACAGCTTGGCAGTCTTTAGTTTCAAAGGTGGTGAGTTTGCATGCGATGGACAGTCCCCTCGATGAGGCCAAGCCGGGCGGATTAATCGGAGTTGGCACTCTGTTGGATCCCTCACTCGCAAAAGGCGACTCACTCGTGGGTTCGGTTTTAGGTCTGCCCGGGACACTCCCTGAAGTTCTCACCTCGCTGGAGCTGGATGTTAATCTTATGAAGCGCGTCGTTGGTTTGGAGGAGGAGTTGGAGATAAAACCCCTAGTTACTGGCGAGGTTCTAATGTTAAATGTAGGCACGACCATGACGGTAGGAACGGTCGTAAGTGCAAGAGGGGATAAAGCCACAGTTAGGCTCAAGTTGCCCGTGTGTGTGGAAATCGGCGCGCGGGCAGCCCTGAGCCGCAGGATTGCCGGCAGGTGGCGTCTTGTTGGGTATGGTATCATCAAGTGAGAAAAGAGTTCTTCAGATAATTGCCGATACAAGTTTTCTCATGATTCCAGGGATGTTTGAAATTGACATTTTCGGAGAAATGGATAGGCTGCTCGAGAGTTCTTATGAGCTTTTGATACCCCGCCCGGTAGTTTTGGAACTTGAGAGAATTTCCAAGCAGGGTAAACCTAAGGAAAGGGCGGCAGCGAAA
>JAWCKT010000094.1:0-3851 GCA_038851515.1 Hadarchaeum sp. (SeqCode) | reverse complement strand
CGGGGCTCCACCCGGCGGGAAATTAGCGATTGTTCTTCCAGCTCGGTCAGTTTTCTAATGGCGGTTTGCTTTGACACTCCCAAGCGTTGGCTCAGCGAACTGGACGAAAGCTTAATTTCTTCCCTCGCCGCCCCCTCCCTAGCCAGGAGCATCAGCATCTCGATCCAAGTTTTCTCGGGCATGCCTACCTCTATGAACGGAGGTGCTGTTTCTTTTTAAATCTTTCCAAAAATGGAACACGTCTAAAAATTGGAACAATACGGGAAAAGCGTTGGCGTGGTATTTTCCCTTTCCAGCAACCTTTAAGAGAGGCTCGATAAAATGACGTTGGGTGATAAGATAGAGGATTTACCCACGCTGGATGAGGTTGATGTTAAGGATAAGACGGTGATCGTGAGGATTGATATCAACTCCCCAATGGATCCCGCGACCGGAAAGATTTTGGATGACACCAGGATCAGGGCCTCGGCGGTGACGATAAAGGAGCTGGCTTCAAAGGGCGCCAAGTTGGTGTTGCTCGCCCACCAAGGCCGTTTGGGTGATGATGATTTCACCACCTTGGAACAACATGCCGAGCTGTTGAGCCGGGCGACGGGGATAAAGGTAAAGTACCTCAGGGACCTCTTCTACGGGGAACCGGTGGCTCAGGCGATAAAGGAAATGAAACCCGGCGATGTTGTTTTGCTGGAGAATGTCCGCTATCTGGCTGAGGAACCCGTGGCCCGTCCAATGGAGGAGCAGGCCAAGACTAGGCTGGTCAAGAACCTAGCCCCCCTAGCGCAGATTTTTGTCAATGATGCCTTTGCCGCGGCACAAAGGCCTCATGCCTCGATAATCGGGTTTGCCGCGGTGCTGCCCGCCTACGCCGGCAGGGTGATGGAGAAAGAGGTCAAGGGAATGACCCGGGCATTGAATCCGGAGCACCCCTGCGTTTACATGCTCGGCGGAGCCAAGGTCGAGGACACGGTAAAAATCCTAGAACACTCGCTCAAGAAGGGACTGGTAGACACAGTCCTAACGGGTGGGCTGCTGGCCAACATCTTCCTCATGGTCTCGGGAAGGGACATCGGTGGCCCCAACGTCAAGCTGATTTCTGACAAAAGCTACCTCAAGCTGGTAGACCGCGCCAAGGCGATCTATGCCAACCACGCCCACCTGATAAAGACCCCATTGGACTTCGTCGTCGATGTTCAGGGCAAGCCCAAGGTAATTATGGTTGAGGAGCTGCCGATGAACGTGGAACTGCTCGACGTGGGCCCGAAGACGATCGCCTATTACTCCAAGTTTCTGGCTGAGGCCAAGACGATAGTTGTTAAGGGACCGATGGGTGTTTTTGAGAGAAAGGGCTACGAGCGCGGTACCTTGGAGCTGTACCGAGCGGCAGCCAATTCCAAGGCCTTTAAGGTCTTCGGCGGCGGCCACACCGTTACTATCGTCAACGAGGCGGGAGTGGCAAGCAAGATAGACCATGTGAGCACAGGCGGGGGAGCGGCCGTGAGCTTCCTCTCCGGAGAACCGATGCCGGGAATAGAGGCGTTGCTTTATTCCAAACGACTTCGACAAGGGAGATAATTTTTGAGGATCGTCATCGTTGGCTTTCAGTCGGCGGGTCTGACGGCGGCGGCCACGGCCAGGCTCCACAACCGAGAGGCGGAAATCTCCGTAATTGAGCGCAGGAGCCACGCCACTTATCATCCTTGCGGGCTTCCTTTTGTCATCGGCGGCGAGGTCCCGGAGCTTCGCGATTTGGTGGAGACCGCGCCGAGGCTTCAGGGAGTCGACGTGCGCCTGGGCGTTGAAGCCAAGGCCATCGATGTTAAAGAAAAGACGGTGGAGGTTCTTGACCTCAAGACGCTTCAGGTGGAAAAGATACCTTACGATAAGCTGATCCTAGCCACCGGCAGCGTGGCCCTGAGGCCGCCGATTCCAGGGATGAATCTGGGCAACGTGTTCAGCCTGAGGACGATTGAGGATGGCGAGAAAATCCTCTCAGCATTGCCAGGCTCAAGGAAGGCCGTGGTGGTCGGAGCTGGTCCCATCGGCGTGGAGACCGCCAGTGCCTTGAAGGAACGAGGGTTGGATGTGGTTCTAATTGAGATGTTGCCTAATGTCCTGCCCGGGATGCTCGATTCAGACATGGCGGGGATAGTGGCCGAGCGCCTCGTCAAGTCCGGAATCCGCGTCATCTGCTCCAAGGCGGTGAAGGAGCTGCGAGGCGTGGAAAGGGTCAGCTCGGTGGTTCTTGATGATGAGGAGATTCCGACCGACCTAGTGATCATGGCGATAGGCGTTAAGCCGGATGTTGAGCTTGCCGTGAGAGCCGGTCTGGCGTTGGGGCCGACGAAAACAATAGCGGTTGACGATCATCTCCGGACCAGCAATCCGGATATCTTCGCGATAGGCGATTGTGCCGAAGCCCGCTGTCTGATCACCAAGAGGCCGGTCAGGAGTCAGCTGGCCACCACAGCCATCAGGATGGGCAGGGTTGCTGGGATTAACGCCGCTGGAGGGGATGAAGTTTTTGACGGTGTTCTGAACGCCGTTGTCACCATCGCTGGTGGATTGGAAGTTGCCTCGGTAGGATTGACCGCGACCGTGGCTGGGGAGGCAGGGATTGAAGCCGTCTCAGCGCGGGTGAGATGCCTCAACAAACCGCATTATTTCCCGGGAGCTGAACCGGTGACGATCAAGCTGGTCGCGGAGAGAAAGGGGCTGAGGCTTCTGGGCGGTCAGTTCCTCGGTACCGGTGCCGCGGAGCGGGCCAACAGGCTGGCGCTGGCGATCAGGAAGGAAATGACGGCAAAGGAGTTCTCCAAGGTTGATTACTGCTATGCTCCGCCGGTGAGCGATAGCATCGATTCCATGGTGGTGGCGGCTGAGGCGCTGCTGCGGAGAAGGTAAGCGGAGATCATGCAGCTGGTGATCGAGCATCTGGAGCCGAAGCTTAGCGAGTGGCTTTTCATCGAGTATTCCAACTCGGCGAGGATCGCTGGAGAAGCTCTGCTGATAACTAACGTCAGAAAGGCCGCCGATTATCGAAAGCTGTCTCCGATCACTAGGGTTGAGAGAAGAAGTGCGCTTGAGCTTTTCCGGCAGGGGGAGATGATATTGCTGGATCCCTTGGCCAGAAAAACATTTTCACCGGAAGACCTCAAGAGCAGGTCTTTAGTTCTGATCGGAGGAATTCTAGGAAATGATCCGCCGTTGGGCCGGACGAGGGAACTGTTGTCTAGGAAGCTGCCCGGGGCCTTAAAGCGCAACCTCGGCCGGCACCAGTTCGCCATCGATGGGGCGGTCTATGTTGCTAAGCAGATAATCTCGGGAAAGAGGTTGGAGGAGATACCGGTCCAAGTAGGTGTGGAAGTGCCGATTGAGCCGGGGTATTCGAACCTTCTTCCCTATGCCTTTCCGCTGGTTGGAGGAAAACCGTTGATCGCGGCCGAACTCATCGGTTATCTCAGGAGACATTGAGCGAAGACGAGCAGGATGGGAAAAGCAAATAGATTAATGCTGGAGCCGGGAAATAATTTCGGTAGCCCGGTGGGGTAGACCGATTAAGATCGGGCCCAATGGTCAATCCTGCGGGCCTTTGGAGCCTGCGACGGCGGAGGGATATCCCGCCGAATTCGAAAGTCGACGGGTCGACCGAAGTTCCGCCCCGGGCTACCACAAAATTTTTCCAACGTTATTTGACAGGAAGTTAGGTCCGTCAATCTTTTTTGCAACCACGCCACCTTTAACTTGGTAATGTGATGAAGGGGGAGCTCCGTTTCATCGGGACTGTGGAGAGGATTGAGGACGAGGAGGCCGAGATCACCATTTTTCCCGAGTTTTGTCCCGGCCTCAAGGGG
>JAWCKT010000093.1:0-3861 GCA_038851515.1 Hadarchaeum sp. (SeqCode) | reverse complement strand
GTTTCGCCAGCGAGTTCAGACCCTCCCTCGCCTCGGCGATGAACTCATCAGCCGACCGCTGGTCGCCCCTATGGATGGCCGCTATCGCCTTGGCTGAAGCCCTTATCGTCTGTCGCGAAGCTTCCAGCGCCTGCTCCCTCAGCTCGGCCTGATGGTCAAAATAGGCCCTCATCCGTTCCAACAAGTTTACGCCTCCTTCAATAACTAAATGTTTGAACTATTCAAGGCTTGTGGCTGCCGCCAGCTATCTTCTGCTCAAGAGGACTACACGGCTGAGCTCCGCCTCATCTGAAACCTGGTAGCCACTGCCCGCTGCAACCGCGCGGGCAAAATCGACTATCTCAGAGTGAAGAGGCATGTTCTCCAGACCCAGCCTGCTCCGGGAAAAGCCGACGCACATGTAGGCCTTAACTTCAACAAAATCGGCGCCTGCGCGTGCAATTATTTTCGCATATGACTGTGGGTCCCTGAAATTCAGGCCCTTCACCAGCGTCAGCCGAATAACCCTGCGACAGCTGAAAGATGATAAAAGCTCCAAGCTCCGCATGAGTCGCTCCCAGCCATCGCTAAAAACTGGACGGCAGACCGCCTTATAAACGTCCGGGTTCGGTGCCACCAATGAAATGTAGAGCTGGGTCGGTTCCACCATCTTTTCCAAGATCTCAGGATGTTGCCCGTTGCTCACCAGAAAACTGGTCATCCCTCGTCTCCGACATTCCTCGATTAGGTTGTTGATCTTGGGATAAAGCGTCGGCTCTCCAGCAAGCGAGATCGCACAGTGGTTGGGATGTAACGCCTCGCTGAACTTTCTTTTATCTACCTCAGGATTGCCCCCGAACCCGCTTAGCAGGAGCCGTTGAGCGTCGATGGCTCCGTCCAGAATTTCCGCGGGTTCGTCGACTTCCTCTCCCCACCTCGAGCTGGTGATCTCGGTGTTGCGCCAGCAGAAGATGCAACTATGGTCACAGAAGGAAAGACCAGGCGCCAGCTGTAGGCAGCGGTGGCTCTGGACGCCGTAAAATCTCTGTTTGTAGCAGAAACCACGATTGAGCAGGCTTTTTCTAGTCCAATGGCAGACCTTCACGGCGCTGTGGCGGCTCCTGCCCACAAAGCGATAGCCTGCCTTCTCCAGCTCTAGCATCCAATCATCCGGCATGGATATCCCGTTACTCAGCCGTGGACAATCTCCTTTGGAGCATCTTGACGATCTGCTTTTTCACTTCTTCAAACGAGCCTTTACCGCTCACGCTGGCAGCCCCCGCGTGGCCGCCACCGCTACCGTTGAACTGCTTCCCCAGTTCTTCCATCATTTCTCCAAGGTGTATCCCAGTCTCCTTGAGGAACTCGGGACTTGCTCGGCCACTAACCCTGAACTCACCTTTCTCCTCCGAACCGACAAAGGCCACATCTGCACCGATTCTAACCAACATTCCCGCAGCATCGCCCTCAAATGAGCCCAAATCAGAAAAAACTATCAAGCGCCCGTTTATGCGCTGCAGCTCGGAGCGACCGGCAGCCTTCAACATGGCCACTCTTCTGGAGAAATCATCTGGAGGCTTAAGCAGTTCGAGGGCCCGGTTGTAATCCGCGCCAGCCTTCAAAAGCCCTTCAACCGCCGTGAATGTCTCGGGATTAGCAAACCTGAAATGGCCGGTATCGCTGATGACCCCCACCAGAAGCAGTGTGGCCTGCTCGGGCGTCGGCTTTAACCCCATCTCGACCAAAATCCGATAGATGAGCTCCGATTCTGAAGTAATGTCCTCACGAACGTAGTAGAACTTCGCCAGTTGCCTCATTTCCTCTACTGGTCTATGATGATCTATAACTGCCAAAGCGATACCTGAGTCCTTCAGCTTCTTGCCAAATTCACCCAGATGTCCAAAACTCGAGGTGTCGACGAAAATGGCGAGGTCAAAATCCAGCTCTGGATTCACCTCGACCTTGCGATTAAAGCTGTTCAGAACAACCTCTGAAATTGCAGCGAGATCATCGGCTGTTGCCGCTTTGACCTGTGCTCCAAGCGATGACATCACTTCGGCCAAGACCACGGCGCTGGCAACCGCGTCTGGATCGGCATTGCGGTGACAGAGAACCACGATTCGCTGCCCACTCCTGACAGCTTGGGTTAAAAAGTCTGCCACCTCTTTCATCTGGCCCGCCTAGCTCGCCAAACCTTCCGATCCCTGGCCCTTTAGCGCCTCGTCAATCTTGCTCTGCATTTCCCTCAGGCGCTGGATGGCCCGTTCACTTTGGCGCTCCAAAGTCTTGATCCTCAGGTCCAGCGTCTCCTTCTGCTCGGCGAGGCTCTTCTGAAGCTCAAGCTTGCTGGTCTTCACCAGTATCGTTCCCAAGCTCTTATAGACCACAGCGTCGTCCGGCAGTTTGACCAACTCCTCATGCGCCTTCTCGGTCTCGCGAAGCAAAAGTTCAAGCTGCTGTCGCTGGCTCATCAGTATCTGCGCCTGCTGCTGCGCCTGCTGAAACTGGGCCAGCTGATGCCTTAGCTGAGGCGAAAGTTTATCCATTGCACTTCCTCCTTGGCTCCAACATGTCGCGCGCAACAATCGCCCATCTTATGAACGAGTTGAGCGCTGCACGTAGGGCCGCTGTGTCTTCTGCCTCTACCTGTAAAAATAAAGCGTTTTCCCTTCGAAATACCTTCGCCCGACATCTGGAAGTAGCAGGCAGTTCTTCTTCTGGAGCAAGGGCCTGCTTCACTACTTCGGCTTCGCGGGCACTTTCAAATTCCATCCTCACCAAAGCGCTGGATTTCTCAGCTCTGACCATCTACATCACCTAACCGTTTAAACAGGGGCCCAAAGGCAGCTACCGACAACACAGGACCTACATTCTTAGCCTCGGGCATGACCACAAATTTTATTTTCAGGCCTTCCCCTGAGGATATAAGAATAACCGGGCCTGACTTTGGCGGTGCTTCAACGCGGTCGACGTCCAGAATTTTTCCAAACCAGCGGGCAAATTCTAAAGAGGATGCATCCTCAGCATAGATTTTTATTTTGCTGAAAGGACAAAACCCAGTCTTTACCTGACTAACCGTTGTCCCTGCAAGCTTTATGGTGGCATTCATCCATCGCCATGTCTCCCCGACGTCAATAAAGCGAATTTCTCCGGGCCTGTCCAATAAACTGTTTATAATCATGACCCGGCCATGGCCACGTTGTTTGGCCAACGAGGTTATCTTCTCAATCGTCTTTACGCCGCGAGGGATATACTCACTGCCGGGAAGAAACCGGGCCAACTCCCTGCCTAGAACCCTAGCCAGATGACAAGGCCGCCTCGATGTGGTCAGCAGCATGGCTCCCCCAATTATCTCTGAGCCAGCTAAAATAGGGATAACTTATCTCGCCTTTATCTTGCGGACGATGTCCCGCCGGGGTTTGTAAAGGATCTTCGAACCGCAGAAGGGACAACGCGGTCGGTTTTCCGGAAGCTTCTCCACCATTCTGCCGCATTCACCACATCGATACATTACGCCCCCTCCTTTGACGGTGCCCTCTCAACCGTGGTCGCCATGACTGTGGGCGTGTAGGCGCCTCCGGCAAATTTGGCTCCACACCGCCGGCACTGCCAGATGGAGGAGCCCGCTCTTCTTACCTTCAACGCCCCACAGCTGGGACACTTATATTCCTGTTTCAGCTTCTTCTCAACTTCAACCACGAGCTTTCTTACCTTGGTACCGTAGCGGGGACCGAACCTGCCAGCGGAACCTATTTTCTTAGTCCGGGGCATTCGCTCACCTCAGCCTCTCCCTCAGCTCCCTCGCCTTGGAGCTAGCTAGATCATAAGCCTGTTCAAGCTCCTCGCGAGTAAAATACCCCTTACCTCCCTTCTGCATGGAGC
>JAWCKT010000092.1:1176-3877 GCA_038851515.1 Hadarchaeum sp. (SeqCode) | reverse complement strand
TACCGTACAGCCTAGCAAAGCATACTCTTTAATTCCAAACTTGCGCTTGCTCCAGTCACCGACTATTTTGGAACGAGCAAAGAGTTTCTCGCCCATCTCCGACGTCGCTGCCAGAATTCCTGTAGGGGCGCTGGCAGCCCATGACTTGTGCCCGCTTGAGGTGATCACATCAGCACCCACCTTTTTACCGTCAATGTCCATTATTCCCCCCGTGTAAGCGGCGTTCAAGACGAAAGGAACCCCATATTCCTTGCAGATCTTGCCAACCACGGCGGCATCGTTGAGGTTACCATAGAGATAATCAACGTGCGTTAGCAGGACGGCGGCTGGTAGCTTCCCGGTTTCTCTCTTGACCTCCTCAATTTTATCGGCATAAGCTTCTAGGTTGACCCTGAACTCAGGATAGCCGCTGTGGGGGACCTCCTTAACCCTCAAGCGCGCCAGCTCCACCGCAGTATAAGTGGAGTAATGGGCCAAGCTGTCCAGGACCACGTAATCACCAGGATTTCCGAGCGTTGTGAAGGCTATGAACTGGGCCTCCCGACAACGCGTCACAACGCGAGCAACTTCCATCCCCAAAAACTCGGCCAAGTCCTGCATGAACTGGGCAATCGGAGGCCGCTCAATCATGTCAAGTTTTGCGGTCTTCGGAGGGCACCAGTCACAGGTGGAATAACCATCAGCGAATTCAACGATGGCCTTGCGGGCCTCTGGAGTCAGAACACCGCCCCGCTGTATCGGGTGCAGGTTGATGAACTTTTCCTCCTTAAAATCACGCTTAAGGTCCCGGTAAATGCTGAGCCTTTCCTTCGGAATTTTGGGCATGAACTAATTCCACCTCGCAATTCCAATCAACAAACCATTAATATCAACTCCCCTTCATCGAATATTAACGTTCTCATACTTGTTATAAAAGCAAAAGCACGTCAGATGATTTCGAAACTAAATTTTCATAAGTAGAAAATAATAACATAGTTATAGGGGTGAACTTGAATCCGGCCAGTCTCTCAAGCGAGTTTAAGGAGTTTTTTCAGATCGTGAGCGAACCGGTTGCTATACTTGTTTCAGACAGGGAAATAGCGGGAAACAGTCCAAAAGAACCGTCCCTGTTCTGCGAGTTGGTGAGAAAGGCTGCATATGAGGGGAAAAGCTATGTGGTCACCGAGGATGATCTAAGCAACTACAGCACACGTGTGATCCTCGGTTTCAACGAGCCACGATATGTTGACCTCTGCCCCCGCATCAAGCCCGCGAAAACAAAGTCAATCCTCATTGCACCGCTTGGAAAAATCGAGGTTGAACCAGACATTGTCGTCATCATTACCGACCCAGCCCATGCTATGTTAATAGTTCAGGCGCTCAGCAGAGTTCTGAAAAAGCGCCTAGATGCAAGCATGAGCTGCCAGGGCTCGGCGATAGCTGGAGAAGCGGTGGCCATTCCATTCATGGAACAGAGACCCAACCTGACGCTGCTCTGCGGTGGAGCCAGAGAACTGGCGGGTTATTCGGCGGATGAACTGGCGCTGGGTTTACCTTACGCGATTTTTTTTAAAATGATGAAAGAAGTGAAGAAACCTTAAGCGATCTTATTATTTTAGCCACGATGTTAAGGTGCCAGTCCGCCCTTTCCATAACTCTGGTATTTTTCCAAAGTGGTCAGCAGCTCGCGAGACTCGGGATCAACACTGATTAGCTCGGGCACCCTTCCCCAAGCTCCGATGTGCTTTTCCCTCAAGACCAAGCATCCCCTTATCTGCGGAATTTCCTTGGCCCTTTCTAGACCACTCATGATAGATCTTTCAACGTCATTACCAACTACGGCGTTGCCTATCGCTGTCGCTGCGGCATCTGCCAGAGCGGCATCGTCGGCAACAGCCACGGCTGCATCAGCCCAGCCAAAGCTCAGCGAATGTCCCACGGTGCCGGAACTGGCGCAGATCCCGATGGGCAGCTCCTCTTTTTTAACCAAAAAAGCGAGCTTTCCCGAACCCGCCGCAAATCCGGCAAAGACGCCGACCCGAAAGTCACCTTCCCCCAAGATCGAGATGTCACCGCCATTATCGACGATCACGTTTTTAGCGCCAGCTTCCACCGCCGCCTCTGCCGCGACCTGGGAAATCGCCCCGGCCACAGCAGCAAAGGGCCCGACGTTGGCCAACTCACCCGCCCTCAACATCAGCTCAATGACGCGGGGATGATCTCCCCTCATCTTCAAAGGTTCAAGAGACCAACGGAACTCAGGACATCTCAAGATCAACCGCTCGATTTCCATTCTGGCCTTGAACGCGGCAGAAATCGCGGCGTCTATTGCCCGGTCAGAGTCACACCTGATTCGCAGGTTGGTCTCCTTGAAGGACCACACCCGTTCCAGCATGACTACCGCCTAAAACTTGGAAAGCTCCAGCGCCTTTACCGGACAGGCCGGCACACAGAGTTCACAGTAAACGCACTTGTCCTCGTCGAGCAGCACGGTGTTATCCTTATCCTGATACAGGGCGCCGCTGGGGCAGAGAGACAAGCAAGCCCCGCAATCGATGCATGAATCACGGTCGAGGTGAATCGCACGTTTGATCTCCTTTACTTCCACCCCTTTCTTCTTGAAGAGCTCAATGGCCCTCTCCACCTCTGCGTCCGGAGCCTCGATGGAAAGAAGTATTTCTCCTCCACGGGCGCCAAATTAGGCATCGAGGATATTGAAGGC
>JAWCKT010000092.1:0-1166 GCA_038851515.1 Hadarchaeum sp. (SeqCode) | reverse complement strand
ATCACGTGGGACAATATCGGCTCCTTGACCCTTTCCAGCGAATAGTTCAACAAAATTTTTCTCACCATTCTATCGCCTCAGCAACTTGGATAAATCATCGCTGGTAATCATGCCCTTAAGCTCGCCCTTGGACCCCACCACCGGGACCCCTGAAATACCATATTTCTCCAGCTTTCTAGCCACAAGTTCTATTGGTTCATCCTCCTTGGCCGTGATAACTTTCGCCGTCATTATCTCGGAAAGCTTCTTCTTCTTCGTCGCCACGGCAACGGCGATGTCCCACGAGGTGACTATTCCCACCAACTTACCACTATCATCAACGATGGGCAAGTGATCGAACCCCTTTTCAGCTATTATCTTGGCTGCGCTGACAATAGTGTCATTAGGTTTCGCCGTCACCACCGTCTTCACCATCAAGTCCTTCGCGAAAGAGACTACCCCTGTCTGTTTCATCGGCTTGAAAATCCTTTCGGTGGGGAGTCTTTCTACCGGCTCCGTGAGGAAAAATCTCTTCTCGGCTATCCACTTTTTCAAAACATTGGCTATCTCCCTAGCGCGCTTGAGGCTGCTCAGCGGACTAACCGGCACGTCCCTGTCCCCAACCCTGACCCTACCTGACTTCAGTTCAGCATAGGTCACTTCCCTGAGCACAGGGCGATCTCTCCTTGGGACGCCGTAATCGACGATATTGGTCTTAATCTCGTCGTCCCCGGCACCGGCTGTTTTTGCCACGCGCTCATTTATTATCGGGATCGGGATACCCAGCCCCACGAAAAGTGATGTCCCGTATTTATCAATGCTCGCGCCACGGAGATAGCGGGCATTCATCTCCTTGAGATTCCCAACTGTCATGATTGTCCCCAGCGCCTTGGTAGGGTTATGCTGTGTGCCCTCCCAGAAGATGTATCCATGTGCCCCGCCGAGAAAGATACGCGTACCAATCCCGATGGTCTCATAATTGGGGTCTTTATTCAGCGGGCTAAGTTCTCCTGCGCCAGAAAATGTAACATTACCGTAGCGGGGAAGAAGTGTACCCATATAGGTGTAGATAGTCTCGTTTCTGGAATTGGTAGCGGCGGTGTATTTCTGATAGGCGTTTCTCGGATTGCAGAGCACCGCCTGATTCAAGTCATCAATGGTAATTCGTGTCTCAATCTGGGTGCGGG
>JAWCKT010000091.1:0-3881 GCA_038851515.1 Hadarchaeum sp. (SeqCode) | reverse complement strand
CCCGCTCTCGCCCGAACTAGGCGTTCCACCGGGATTTTTCTACAAGGCCAATGTTTACGCCCTTAACTTCAGGGGGGGAATTGTTTTGATCGATTGCGGTGCCGAGGATCTTTACTCCGATCTCATGCTTGCGATCAACCAAAAGTTCCCCCATAGACCAATCCTAGCCGTGCTGCTGACGCACGGACACGCCGATCATGCTGGAGCTGGACACCATTTCATAGACGCCGGGATCCCTGTTTACGCATCCTTCGCGGATTCCTATCTTATTCAGATGGGGATGAACTTCCCGGGAGTGCCGATCGACTTTACCTATACTGGCTACACGCCAACCCAGCTGCTCTATGGGGGCGAAAATCTTTTTGGCCTGAGCGTGATCCCAGCTCCCGGACACACCTATGGAAGTCTATGTTTCTTGGAAGTGAAAACCAAATTGCTTTTCAGCGGGGATGTCACGATATCCTATCCAAGCGACGATGTGGCAACTGAGGACATGACTTTCGAACTTGAACATATGACACTCCTAGCCACCGATAATGCGGGTTTGGAAATGCAGCTGAACTCCCTCAGCATGCTTCTCAAATTAGCAAAAGATGGAAAAGTCAAAGGAATCCTGCCGGGCCACAACCAAGCTTACTATGGCAAACACGTTGTCGATTACCTGAAGAACTCAATTGATATGGTAACGCAGGCTTTAGCAGACCATTAACCCTGAGACAACTGTCTGAGTCGCTTGTGCTCGAGCATGATGCAGCGGTCCATGACGACCTCGAGTCCGGCCTGCTCGGCCATCTCAGCCGCCGCCTCGTTGGCGATGCCCAACTGCATCCAGATGCCCCTGAGTTTGCCGTGCCTTCTTTTCAGCTCAACCGCCTGTGCCACGATGGGTGGAACATCTTCCGATGGCCTGAAGATATCGACCAGCTCTATCTCCTTCTGTAGCTGCTCAGGCACGTCCAAAAGGCTCGGGTAGCTCCTTTCCCCCAGTATCTCCTCGGCCGATGGATTCACCGGAACGATGCGGTAGCCGTGACCTTTCAGATAGGCTCCAACCTTGTGGCCGTATTTTGAGGGGTCCTTTGACATTCCTACTACCGCGATCACCCTAACGCTCAAAAGTGACCTTAACCTTTCGTCGCTTACGACCATTTGCCCTGCTCCCCTAGAATTAGGCATACATCTTCTCTGGCTCAGTGGTGGTGGTCTTCTCGTAGTTTTCCGCGATCTCCCTCAGCTTCTCTCGAATCTCGTTGGCACCCGCGATTAAGTCCGCGGTGTCGATTTTCAGCCCGTGGGTTCTGTTCAGCGCTTCGATGAGCACCGCGGCACCCTCGGGGTCGGGAATGGTAGCCATCGCAGGTGTGAGAATGGCCGTTCCTTCTATTTTTCTCGTCAGACATTCGCTGAGTATAGCACCGGCAATTCCGTAGATGATGCCCTTTCGAAGCAGGTTGATGCCCCGGTCCTTAAAGTGCTCGCATTTACCCAGCTCGGTCACGCAGAAAGGCTGACGATCCGTGGGCAACCCCGGCACCGGTATGCCCTCAAGAACCAGAATTTCCTTGGTGCCCTGCTTTTCGGCCCAATCCAGAAGCGCCGAAGATATTGAGTATAGCCCCTCCTCCTTCAGTGGAATCTCGCAGATGACCACACAGAGGTTGTCCTTTTTGCTCGCGTGGATCCTAAAAGGATGCCTCAACTTTTCCCCGACAAATATCGCCACCGGGGGCAGGTGCTTAGACTTGATATAGGCCACCTCTTCCATTTTCAACTGGGTTATTATCTGATCCACGGCAATTGAGCCCACCAAGCCAGCCCCGACAAAACCAGCGATAATCAACGGGTTTTTCAGGCCCAGATCTTTAACCTCTACTATTTCAACCTCCGCTGCGTTTGATCCCTTCGTCATGAGTACCCCAAGTCAATTTTCGCTGCTGATATTAAAGGACCTCAGATTGACCAATAAACTCATGAAGTCTGCGGATCGCCTTCAGTTTTTCCCCATGCCCGCACTTAGCCGCCTCGATGGCTCCTTTAAGGATCTCGGTTGTCTCCTGGTAGGTCTTCCTATCCACAGGGAATGGAACGCCGTCCTTGCCGCCGTGGGCAAAAGAATATCTAATCGGGTCCCGCCATGATGGTGGTTTTCCGTAGATTAAGGTTGAAACTAGAGCTAGGGCCCTAACCGCCTTAGGCCCGATTCCAGAGATGGCTATTAATTCCTCGTAATTCTCCGGCTGGATTTCATAGGCGCGCTGCAGGGCGGCGATGGTCTGCTTGGGCAATTCGGTAATTCCATGGTCGCGAGGCATCACGAGCCTCATTACCCGCTCTTCCTTGCCAACATAGTCATCCAGCGAGCGCTGCCCGAACTCGCGGATTTCGGCCAAAATCTTTTTTGGGCCATCGCGTACCAGATCCACGCTTGTCCTCCTTGCCTCCTCACTATCCCGGGCAGTCATATCCAGCGCTACCTCCTCTGCACGTTCACCGATTATTCCGGAATGGGGCTCCTCCACAAAGCTTCTCAATCCGTCGGAGAGCCAGTGATACCGCCGCGCAAGACTTTCGTTCATCCCCTGCTGAACCACGGCCCAATTTCCATTCTCATCGACGAAGAAAGCGTGGTGATAAAGCTGATAGCCATCCTGAACGCAGGCATTATCCACCTTTGCGGCCATCCTGCTGGCATGTTTGAGCTCCTCCGTCTTTGCCGTGGTGAATGAGAAGACTTCTGTCAGTCCTTGAATTTCCTGTGGCACCAATTTTGACACTTTTCCCTTGCCGCCGCAAACAGCTATTCCCAGCTCCTCAGGCATTAGCGCTTCCTTCAGGGCGCCAGTAAGCGTCGTGGTCAAACCCGAGGAGTGGAAATCAAAACCCACCACACAACCGAGGGATTGGAAAAAGAATGGGTCCGCCATCCTCCGCAGAAATTCCTCAGAACCATGCTCCAACAAGATGGCTTCAGCTATTGCCCCCGATAATTTAACCATGCGCCGGAATAACCAAGGAGGGCAGGTCCCATAGTGCAGAGGTAGCTCCGCGGTTCCGGTTCTTTCCATTTTAACACCAATCGTTTGGGAGCGAAAACGGCGCGCCTCTTCACTATCATTTATCTCGATTTGTTTTTTTATTTTCGATGGTGTTTGGGAAAAGACGCAGTGATTGTCTATGACCTAGTTACAACTGGGAAAAGTGTAAAAAAAACAAAAAGCAGGGGGGAGTAAAGAGTCACTTTAACAGATGATATCCCGCCGCCTTCTCTCTCGCCACGCGCTTGGCAAAGCCTTTCGCGACGAGCTCCATCAGCGCGTTGTTCACCATGCCCTTGGGCAGGTGCGCGGTGCGCATCACATCGTCCGCTGTCTTCAGCACCTCAGGGCTTGTCGCGCCTAGCTTCTTAAGCGCATCGTAGACCTTCTGGGCATTGGGTGTCAATTCGGCCATATGATCACCTCATTTTCTGCTATTCTGTCACCGATTATCTTAAAAACGCTTACTGTTGCGGTCTCCAGCCACAAAAACGGATTTTGGATAACTCCTCAGATGGTCTCCCTTATCTTTAGCGTCATGTCTATTGAATGCGAGCGCATCGTCATGTAGCTGGTCGATATTATTTCAACGCCAGTTGCCGCATAATCGGCGATATTTGCAGGAGTTATCCCCCCGGAGGCCTCCAATGATGTTCTCTCTCTCAAACCTGCCTCCTCGAGCAATTTTATAGTATGTTTTATCTGGTCCGGTGTCATGTTATCCAGCATCACAATATCGGCACCGGCACTCGCCGCTTCCAGCACCTCCTCTGGCGTGGTGATTTCAATCTCGATCTTTCCGAACTTGCCTACCTCCTTAAACTTCTTCACCGCGGCAGCGATGGA
>JAWCKT010000090.1:0-3939 GCA_038851515.1 Hadarchaeum sp. (SeqCode) | reverse complement strand
GAACTGATTCCTATGCCTTATATGATCACAGGGCCTTTCTGTTCAGCAAATCGAAAAACCTGCTTGTGATTCCAATTACCTTGGTAGAGAACGAAACGTGGAACTGGCAAGGCGCCTACGTCTTCAACATTTCACCTACCGATGGTCTAGGTTTAAAGGGCAAAATTACCCACGCAGAATCGACTAGTCCAGAAACGGCTCTGGATCCTACCAGCTTCGTCATGAGATCGCTTTACATAAACGAAATTCTGTACACGATATCTGACTGTCAAGTAAAGATGAACAATTTATCCGACATTGAGGAAATCAACGTTATCAAAATTTAAATCCTCAGCCAACTTAGCTCATCAAATAGTCCGTCTTCGAGAGATCTTTCAATCGTTCCACTCCTCTGATCTCATGCATGACCTCAACAACAGCTTTTGGTACGAGACTCTCCCAATCACCGCCGTTTATCATCCGGTCCCTAATCTCGTGGCCCCAGTATTCCTTGCGCTTTATCATCGGCGGAGAGCGTGTCTTAAAACCAGCCTCTTTGAAAAGCCTTCTCACTAGAGGGTTGCCCGAGTAAGCTACTTCAAATGGTGGGGAAAGCGAAACCACGTGCGAAACCCAAATCGCGTTGTTATGAACGTCCGGGATTGGTATTATGTGCACGCGCGTCAAATCAACCTTGGCCTCAGTCAGCGACCTCACCAGCATGAGCACGCGCTCCCCTGCGGTGAACGGGTTCTCAAGGGTGTGGCTCTCCTGTGAACTTCCGACGCCAATTATCAGCTCGTCAACCTCCTTGAGTATCTGCTTAAAAATCTCCAGATGCCCCAGATGCGGTGGCTGAAAACGACCGATGATGATGCCGCGAGTTACCATCCGGCGCCCCATCTAACTTGGAACAATGCTGATTTTAACCTTTTAGTTCGTGAAGACCAAAAACCGGCAAACTAGCCTACTTCACTCAAAATGATCACGTTACCTCTGCCCTTCTTTATCCTTCGAATCAAGCCCCGGTTCTCCAAGTCCGTTAACATCAGGCTCACTTTGGCTTCTGAGTAAGGTAGTTTGTCCCTCAGCTCAAGCTGAGTGATCCTACCGCCGGCCTCCTTCACCTTATCAAGTATTTCCTGAAGGTCTGCTGGCAATCCTACATATTTAATCGTCTCCCGTGCTGGCTCAGCTTTAGGCTCCGGCAACCTTTTGCGACGTTTTTTCAAATAGTAAAAAACACCTACTGCTGAAATAAAAACCGCTGCTCCGATTGCGGCAAAAATTATCCAGAAACCTTCACTTTCCGGTGTTTCGATCGAGGGCACCAAGTCCGTTTCATCAGCAATTTCAATATCCTCAAACAACGGGAAGGCAATTAAATCCACGATATATTCGCCTCCTCCCAAGATGGTCAAATTCTCCTCCGCGTAATAAAGGAGGACATTATCTCGATAATAACGGGCTGTAATCACATAATTTCCCGGAGGCAGGTTGAAACTATACTCACCATTTTTGGCCACATAAACTTGCACCGGAGTGCTGTTCACCTCAACTATCGCGTTCCTCAAGGGTTCAAGATTGTACCAATAGTAAACGGTGCCATGAACTTTGGCAAAGTCCTCCTGCGCCACAATCGTAGAACAAAAACTAAACGCCAGCACAAGCGTAAACGCTAAGAGAAACTTTTTCATCATGAATTGAGTTTTAAAAGCCTAACTTAAAATTCTTTTGTTTGATTAAAGTAATTGAAGCCAGCATAAAGCTTTGTAAAGCAATCAGAGAAATTTATATGCTTTTCTGACTCAGAAAAAGGAAAGCATATTTAAGAAATTTTTCTTGGCAACTTGTGTTTGAAAAATCAATGATCCGCGCGCGCGATAGGGGCCACGCGGGGAGCTCAACCCGAACGCGAAAAGGTGGATAAAAATGAAAACAAAAATAATAGCCACAATAATGCTGGTGCTGATGGTCACTGCCATGGCGCCTGCGGTAAGTGCCCAACCTTACGAAAAAGCAAAGGGCAATTACGAGCGGGCGAGAAATGAGTACCAAAACACGTACTCGGACTGGAACGATGCCAACAACGAATTCAATAAAGCGATGTCGCAATGGAGAGGAAATAAAAATCAACAGAACTTCCAACAGTTAATGTACGCTGCCAGGGTAGCGGCCTCCAAAGCTGCTGACCTTATGATAAAAAACATGGAAATGATCAGAGCTAGAATCGAGGCCTCAATAGGAATATCAGAAAATCAGAGGGAAAGGCTCTACGCTGAAATCGACAACTACATAAACGAAATTCGTGCCAAACAACTGAACATCAATAACGCAGGCGAAGATCAGCAGATAAGGGCAGCTGCCGGAGAACTACACCAGTACTGGCTGAGAATTCGTGTGAGGCTCAAGCAAATGACTGGACTAATGATGGTTGAGTTCACGGAGGGTATGGTGCAAAGAGTAAGAACGATCGTGGGCAACGTTGAGGCAAAAATTCAGCTGATGAAGGAAAACGGGATCGACACTTCTACGCTGGAAAACTGGGTCGCCGATGCCCGCCTCAAAATTGAAGCTGCCGAACAGGTAATAGCTGAAGCCGAAAATCTAGTCAATCAGATCGACGAAAACACCAGTTTCGCCGAGATTTACGGCGCCATACAAAACAGGGTAAGGGAAGCCGTCCAGTACCTTAAGGATGCTCTGAACGGTCTTAAAAACGCCATCATAGAGATGAAAAGACATGCCTATCATGTAACAATACAAGGTTCTGGAACCATCGTTGCGCAAGGCAACGGCAGCATCCACTTAACCGGAACCGGCACCGTCGAGGTCAGAGCGCCTATCGACGGCAACATGATTGTATCACCAAACGCAACCGTAACTACCTCTGGAGACGGAACTAAAACTGTACTTGGAAACGGATTCATCCAATATCAGGGCTACGATAACGCCTTGATCACAGGAACTGACATAACTGTCGATATCAACGGGAGCGGCATTGATATAGTTGCCTCAGGGACCGGCAGGGTCAGACTAACCGGATATGGAACCTACAAAGTCTATGGTGAAAACCGCAGCGAAGAGGGATCATGGAATGCCAGCGGTATTACTGTGGTCCTAGAAACCGGAGAAGCAGCATAGGATGGGATCTCAGATGAAGGGTATCCAGATTGCGGCTGTCACAGCGGTGATAACGGTAGTAGCCATTGCGGCGGCTATTTTTCTTACCACAACCAACGTTCCCGCCGAAACAACCAGCACAAGTCAGACTGCTGTAGAAACAGGAAGCCCGACAACGACTCCAGAGCCAGCTTCAGATGATTTCACCACGATTGAAGAGATGCTCATCGACTTGGAGAACTTTGGTCTTGACAACTTGGACAGTGATTTTGGGATCGGCGCCATAGCAGGGAGCTGGGACTAGATTCTCAGCTCCCTAAACATTTTTAATCCTAGAAAGGAGCCAAGAGAAAACGTCTGGAATAGTTTTTTATTCATAAAACAAATTGTAATGAATAATGATGGTATGAACAACAGCGCCAAAATGACCGAACGCGCAAAAGTACTGCTGGAGGCACTCCCTTTCATACAGCAGTTCCACGACAAGATTATTGTCGTGAAGATGGGAGGCAGAGTAATCAGCAATGAGGAAATGCTGAACACCCTTCTGCAGGATGTAGTGCTTCTAAATCTCTTTGGCATGAAAATGGTCATCGTTCATGGTGGCGGGCCGGAAATCAGTGAGGAAATGCGCAAAAGTGGCGTGAAACCAAAGTTTATCGAGGGACTTCGCGTCACCGATGAAAAAACGATGGAAATCTTGCACGAACAGCTCGCCGGTAAGATCAACAAACAAATAGTTTTGGGAAAAAACCACCATGGGGGAAAAGCCTTCGGGATTTCGGGAATGGATGGTAACCTCATCCGTGCGCGCATGCTTATCTACAAAACTAACTC
>JAWCKT010000089.1:0-3962 GCA_038851515.1 Hadarchaeum sp. (SeqCode) | reverse complement strand
CAACCCCCGGGGGCATTTTTCAAAATTTCCGCTTTTGCCAATGATTCCATATGGTTGCCGATGCGAGGCTCACAGGACCCCGCCTCAATGATTTCAACCACTTAGCTTTCCGGCCCCTGAGCTTCGCAAATGTGCCTTTGTGATGACGAAACCCACAGCTTATCTCCGGGAATCCCGCCATGTTTCCTGGTGGAAGAGTCCCCGGATTTTCCCCTTTGTAGTATGAAAGCCGGGAAGGTGTCAAGGGTTTTTGGGCCTGGATGGCCATCGCAGAAATGGAGTGGTGAGGAAACCCGCCGCATCCGCCGGGGAAGAGGGTCAGAAGGGCGCCCTGGAATGCTCAAGGCCGGACTGGCTGCCATCACCTTGGCATGACTGGAGCCGGCAGGGGGATTCGAACCCCCGACCTGCTGATTACGAATCAGTAACATATTGATTTCAATTTGTTTCATAATTAATCATATCAAGCCATTTAAATTTCTTAAAAAATATAAATTTCAATTAGTTATCCAAAATATATGTTTCATGACATGTCATAAAAATTCTTGCCTTGCCAAGCTCAATTTGCTACCCTGAATGCTACCCCAAATCAAAGGAGGGGTAGAACATGAAGTTCACTGACAAAAAAATTCTGAATCTTAAACCCAAGCCACAGCGGTATGAAATTTGGGAAGGAAATGGCTTTGGCCTCAGGGTGTCTCCCAAAGGCAAAAAGAGTTTTGTCTATATGTATCGGTTTGAGGGCAAACCCCGGCGTCTGACCTTGGGAACCTATCCCGCCATGACATTGGCCGACGCTTATAAAGCGCTCGCAGAAGCCAAAAAGAAACTCGAAAAAGGCATTGACCCGGGTGCAGACACCGTAACTGAAAGACAGGAAGAGCGCCGAGCCCCTACCGTGGCAGCCCTCATTGAGGAGTATCTGGAAAAGTGGGCCAAGCCACGGAAACGCTCCTGGCGGGAGGATAAACGCATCCTTTATAAGGATGTGCTCCCTTTCTGGGGTCACCGCAAAGCGAAAGATATCACCAAGAGGGATGTGATCCGGCTTTTGGACGACATAGTTGACCGGGGCGCGGGCATCATGGCGAATCGGACTCTGGCCACCATCCGCAAAATGTTCAATTTTGCCGTAGCCCGGGATATTGTGTCCATCTCCCCTTGTCTTTCTATCCGAGCTCCCGCCCCTGAACGCCGCAGAGACCGGGTTTTGACGGTAGAAGAGATTCGCGCCTTCTGGCAGGGTCTGGATGAGGCAAAAATGATGGCTGAGGGAACCAAGCTGGCCTTGAAGCTACAGCTGGTCACCGCGCAAAGGAAGTCGGAAATCGTCGGCGCCGCCTGGGAAGAAATTGATCTGGCTGAGAAGTGGTGGACCATTCCGGCCGAGAAATCAAAAAATAAAATGGCTCACCGGGTGCCCCTGTCCGACTTGGCTCTTGGACTGTTTGAAAGGGCAAAGCTTATTGCCGGGGATTCTCCTTGGGTCTTCCCGTCCCCACGGGGCGATAAACCCATTACCCCGGAGGCAGTGGACCATGCCCTCAGGCGCTCTGGCCTGAAAAACCAGGAGGTTGCTTTCGTTCCGCACGATTTGAGACGTAGCGCTGCGAGCCACATGACGGGCATGGGCATTTCACGTTTGGTGGTCGCCAAAATTCTCAACCATGTGGAGCGAGGGGTCACGGCGGTGTATGACCGCCACTCTTACGATGGGGAAAAACGCCAGGCTCTGGAGGCTTGGGCCCATAAACTTAAAAGTATTGTCCAAGGGACCGAAACAGGGAGCAAATTGATCCCCCTTGTCAGGGTGAGTTTGTAAGAGGTGTCCAAATGGCCAAGACCCATCGACAGGTAGAGGAAGGGATACTGGAGAAGCTCGAGAAGCGACGAAAATTTCTTATGGAATTTCCAGAGGTTTATCAATGCGATTTCGATGCAGCATTTAAAAAATATTTGCAAAGGATTTTTCCGGACGTTGACCTGGAAGACTGCGATCTCCTATTTGACCCTTTCTATCGGGAAAGTTTTTGCAGTGATTGGCCTGAAGAAGCCCTGGTTTTATCCGAAAAATATAATCTATTGCAGGTTTGGGATCCAGATGGAGAGGCCCCGCCAGAGCCGGTAGAGGGATGTGCAGCCAGAATCATTCGCTGCCAGGAGGAGAGAATTGGAGCCAAACAGATGACTAGGAGTAGCATTGTCAATTTGCCGCCTCACAAAACATTCGGGAGATTCCTTCTGATGGAGATTGATCTGAGCCAACCTCGGCGGGAAATTGAAGCGAAAGTCATAGCCATTGTAGACCAGAAAAAAAAGAAATTGGAGATTTCTGGCGATACGAGGGAATTGGTGAGAAGCCCTGCACCCCGGGATAGAAGTGGTAGTTTCCTTTTTCGGGAAATGGAAATCTTCAAGATGGTGCATTTGCGGATGAGGGAGAGCAGATTGACTGAAAATGCAATTTTAACTGCAATTGCAAAAGAGATGTGCATGGATGAAGGATGGGATAGGACCTATGGAGACTTTCACGATGATCCAGACTCCGTAGATAGGGTCACGGCTAAACGCAAGGCGATAAAAAATTCTTATGAGAGGGACAAAAAATTGTATTTTGGAAAATAAATTTTTAATTGAGTTCCCATTTGAAGCCCGTCTGGTCTCAATAAAATCTTTAATAAAATGGCATAGATACCCCTAACGGCTCCCGTTAGGGGTTTTTGTTTTGCTTATTTTTTTCTCGGAAAATAATTTCAGGCAGCATGAAGCCTCGGTCTGTTTGTTTGCAGAACCGTAATTTTTACATTCAGGAGCAGCTCATGGATAGGATTATACGTGAGCCCGAGGTTCTCAAAATGGTTGGTTTCAGCAGAAGTACGCTCTGGAGGCGGGAAAAAGCAGGTGATTTTCCCAAAAGACGATTAATATCCACCAGATCTGTAGGTTGGCTTGAGTCCGAAGTTTGTGAATGGATAAAAAGTCGCCCTACAGCTTATAAATCCTAGTGAAAGGGGGAGCTCAATATGCAAGATAGAATGATTATTCGGGAAAAGGTGCGGAAAAAGATTCATCAAGAGCGGCAGGAATATGAAACACTTTCTGATTCCTTCGTTCTTCAATGCGCTACAGATGGAGAACGAGGTGACGCACGACTTTTTGTTGAGTTGATTAGGGATAATTATATTTTTGACCATACAAGTAGAATATGGTATCGCTGGGATAATCATTTCTGGGTAGAAGATGGCAATAATTCTATTCTCGTTGAGCTAGACCGGTTAATAGAAGTTTATGAGAAACAATGCCATCTTTTGGCATCCCAAGCTATCGGATATTTAAAGAAGGGAAATAAGTCACATGCTGAGGAGATAGAGGAAAAAAGAAAAATTTTATTGAAGAAAATCTCCCATCTTCAGAAAAAAGAGTGGCGGCGTCACGTATTAGAATTTGCCTGTGCGGGTGAGAATTCCCTGGGGATAACCGGTCAGGAATGGGACCAGCAGCCCCATCTTTTGGCTTGCCCTAATGGTGTCCTTGACCTTATGGGTGGGACCTTTAGAGAGGGCCGACGAGATGATTATCTCAAGACCATCTGTCCCACTGAATGGAAAGGACTTTTAGCTCCCGCGCCACGCTGGCAGGAATTTCTCTTACAGATTACAGATGGCGACAAAGAACTGGTGGACTTCCTCCAAAGGCTGTTCGGCTATAGCCTTTCGGGACAGGTAGTGGAACACATCTTCCCGGTTTTTTGGGGCGCAGGGAGAAACGGTAAAGGGGTGTTGCAGGAAGTTCTTAACCATATTTTAGGGCCATTATCTCTGCCTGTTCCAGCAGAGATGCTTCTTAAACAAACTTATTCCAGATCAAGTGCCTCCCCTTCTCCAGACATCATGGCGCTGCGGGGCAAGCGAATGGTGTGGGCCAGTGAAACGGGAGAAGGCCGCAAGCTCGATATCGCTAAA
>JAWCKT010000088.1:0-3973 GCA_038851515.1 Hadarchaeum sp. (SeqCode) | reverse complement strand
AATCCATATAAACATAGTTAGGATTTTATGACAGACTTTTCTTTGCTAGTTGGAGGGCAAGCCGGCGATGGTGTAATGCGTACGGCTGAACTCATCGGAAGGATCTTCAACCGAATGGGACTTTACGTCTTTGTAATAAATGACTACGGATCATTAATTCGCGGCGGCCACAACTTCTGCAAAATCAGGATTTCAGAGAGACAACTCTGGCTTCACCGAGAATCAATCGACATCATCGCCGCCGTCAATCAAGATACCATAACTAAGCATGAAAAAGAGCTTGTTGATGGTGGCCGCATTCTCTACGACAGCGACGTTTCCCAATACAATGGATCTCACGAAAGCATGCCGATACCTCTCACCAGCATGGTAAAGCAGGCTGGCGGTACGCCCATAATGAGGAACTCTGCCATAATAGGCGCATTATCTTATCTTTACGGCATTCCCTTAAACTTGGTGAATGATGTCCTCACTCAAGCCTACGGGGACAAGGCCGCCAAAAACATTGAACTAGCAAAAAATGGTTACCAACACGCTGAGAAAAACTTCGAGAAAATCCTGACAATTAAACCAATTTCACGCGAACAGACTCCTTTTATCTCGGGCGCGGAAGCTGTGGCACTGGGGGCTGTTAAGGCGGGCATGAAACTTTATGTGACCTATCCTATGACTCCCTCAACAGCAATACTGAACTATATCGGTCCCAACCAAGAGTCGCTTGGGGTAGTGCTGGTGCATCCTGAAAACGAAATCAGTGCGGCTAACATGGCGCTCGGAGCTGCCTATGCCGGCGTGAGGACAATGGTCGGCACCGCAGGCGGAGGCTTCGCCCTAATGCAGGAAGCTTTCAGCATGGCTGGTCAAGCCGAGATACCAGTGGTTTTCGTGGTGGGACAAAGGGTTGCGCCGGCAGTTGGAGCGCCCACCTACACAGCACAGGCTGATCTTAAATTCTCCGTCAGCGCCGGGCACGGTGAATTTCCGCGAATCGTTGTCGCTCCGGGAGACCCTGAAGAGGCTTTTGTTAAAGCAGGGGAAGCGATGAACTTGGCTTGGAAATATCAGTCGCCTGCCATTGTGCTTGTAGACAAACATCTTCTGGAGAGCTACATGAGCATCTATATTGACGAAAACAAAGTGAGGGTCGAACCAGCCGAGTTCGCTGAAGGAGATGACGAAGAGTACCGGAGATATAGATTTACTGAAAGCGGGATTTCGCCACTGGCATTCCCGGGTAGGGCCGGCAAAGTGGTTAAAGTCACCAGCTACGAACACAACGAAGACGGCTATGCTGAGGAAAGCCCGGAGGGGATACAGAAAATGCAGGAAAAAAGGATGCGTAAACTATCATACCTAATCCAAGATCTGAAGGAAAGGGAGACCGTCAAGGTCTACGGCGATTCATCCGCTGAGAGCATTCTGATAGCCTGGGGATCGACTAAGGGGGCAGTGCTGGAGGCCATGGAGCTGGTAAAAAAACCGTTGAAATTCATACAGGTTTTGTACCTGAGTCCCTTTCCGGGTTGGGAGATCAACAAGCACTTGAAGCTGGCGAAAAAAGTTCTATTGATAGAAGGCAACATGACGGGGCAACTTGGTTCACTTATTGCTGAACATACTGGCTTCAGAATCGAAAACACGGTGCTCAAAAATGATGGCAGACCATTTGACCAAATCCTGCTAGCGGAGAGGATTAAGGAGGCATTCGGATGGAGATGAAGGATTTTGACACACCGACTAAAAACACTTGGTGCCCTGGCTGCAATAACTTCGGCATACTGGTGGCGGCCAAACAGGTGCTAGCAGAACTGGTGAACTCCGGAGAGGTCAAGCCAGAGGAGGTGGTGGTACTCTCAGGTGTTGGTTGTCACGGTAAAATCTCAGATTATCTCCGCGTCAACAGCTTCTACTGCCTCCACGGGAGGGTTCTGCCTCCGGCCATGGGAATAAAAGTCGCTAACCAGCGTTTGAAAGTTATCGCCTTTGCCGGCGATGGCGACGCCTACGCAGAGGGCATCAGCCACGTCGTTCACGCCGCCAGAAGAAATCTAGATGTGACCCTCATCGTGCACGACAACGAGGTCTTCGCCCTAACAACATCACAGGTGACCCCAACAACAAAAATCGGATTTAGGACGAAATCGGCACCTAAAGGCAGCTTCGAGACCCCACTCAATCCTCTACAACTCATGCTCGCCTGTGGCGCAACCTTTGTGGCTCGAGGCTTCTCCGGAGATTCAAAACACCTCAAAGGGCTGATGCTGGAAGCAGTCAGACATCGTGGCTTCAGCTTTATCGACGTGATCCAAGAATGCGTTACTTTCAACCCTATTCGGGAAAAATATGCGCCCAAAATGTACGATCTAAACAAGGAAGGGCATGATGATACTAACTTCTCGGCCGCATGGAGCAAGGCGGGTGAGACTGACAGAATACCTCTGGGAGTCTTCTACCGTGTCGAAAAACAAACCTATGAAAACCAGTTACTGGGCGACAGAATCCTCGCCGATGAAAATCCGACAAATTCAATAAAAAAGGCTCTTCTACAGCTCATGTAATTGGTGTGAACTGAACCGGTTGATGACACACCGGCGACCTCAAACGAACCTCTTAAAGCGCTCCTTTTTTGCTTTGCAAATGGGGCAAATCTCCGGCGGCAATTCCCTCGCGCACAGATAACCGCACACAGTACATCTCCACACCGGAAGCGGCAGGGACAGCGGCCCCTCAGCGGTTGCCTTTGGGATTTCCAGTTTTTCTGGTGGCGGCCTCCTCTCCGGTATTGATTTTAACTTCTTACTACCTCCCAATACTTCCTTTGAGACATACAATCCGCAATAACAGGATCCGTATTCAACTAGGTCCGCGTCTCTATAATCGCAGGGGCAAATTATATCTAGGTCCTCCTCCTTTTTACCTGAAGCCAGCCTACACGGACAGGACCAGTAACCGTATCTCTGCTCATTTATCAACAAACCCTTCACCAGTTTTTTCGCGAACTCAACATCTCCATTTAGATAGTAGCCAGCGGCCTCACCCTCCCTCTTTAACCTCTCATATAGCCTGTCCACTTCCTCCGGAGGAACTGTGATCTCTTTCACGCGGCTAACGCCTCTTTTATCCCCTGTTCATCAAAGCCAACGATGCACCGGTCGTTTATCACCAAGGTGGGGAAAGATTTCTTGGGATTCCAGCGATCCATCTCCCTCAGCGCTTCTTCTCTGCTTTCGCCCTCAAGAAGATCTACATCCACGTAGTAGTAATCCACGCCCAAATCATCCAAAAGCTTCTTTGTTTTGGCGCACCAGACGCACGTGCTCAGGGCGAAAAGAAATATGCGTCCCTTGTTCTTACCCTCAACATGGCTCATCTGCGTTTGAATTCCTCAAAATTTAATCGTCAGAAAAACTTAAAATTATTTCTCGAGTCGAAAATTAGCTCGCATCATCGCTGATTTAAAAGATAAAAAAATATTTTATATTTTCTACCGGATTAGAACCAAACCTATATTTCTTCCATCAACGTCGTAAAGGTGTCGTGATGTTCTTCCTCATCCTCAAGGATGTGCCTAAAGATTAAGTTGGTCACTTCGTCGCCTTCTTTTCTGGCCAGCTCGATTATCTTTTTGTACATAGAAATTGCGTTTTCTTCATCCTTGATGTCCTGAGCAATCATCTCCTTGAGGTTCTTGCCCACCACTATTGGAGAGGGCTTGGTAGTTGGCACTCCACCAAGATAGTAAAGCCGCTCCGCAATCTTCTCCGCGTGTTTCATCTCGACTATCGCTATCTTCTTCAGTTCATCTTTAACTGCGAACCCTTTCACTCCACCCCACATCACGTGCTGCCACATGTACTGAATTGAAACTTGGAGTTCTCTGGCGATGGCATCGTTTAAAAGATCCAGCAATTCCTTTGACACTTTCATTTTTTTCACCTGATTCAAGTTGTTTTTAAAACTTTTACCTTTTTCG